>NZ_JAAUWS010000053.1:0-14738 GCF_014694465.1 Vibrio sp. S11_S32
TGATTATATAACTTCCAGTTTTTGGTCTTATAACGAGGTTTTGGCATGAATATCGATGGTTTAGTGGGGAGTAAACGATCTGATCGTCAGTTTCACATTTAGTTCCATCGAATTACGCAACAAAGCCTTAGAAATCAGCGACTATGACTTTCCGACGCAAGTGCAGCGCGACCAACTCAAAGCGATATTAACGCAACAAGTGGCGCGGTATCCTCAGCCTTTAATGGTGAGTCTATATCTATCAGGTCAATTGCCACCTAAAAAGGTGGCGGAATGGACTCAAGAGCTAAGTGACATTGGATTAACGGTTTATGTACAAGATGGAGCCGGTACCGATGCCCTATCTCAGGACATAATGGCGTCTTATTATGAATTATTTACCTGTAATATAGGTGAAATAAGAGAGATATTTAAACAAGATCAAGCGTCGACGGAATTTAAGGCCAGCAAACTCAGTCTAATTGAGTATCAAAAAATTCGAAAAGAGCAAAGCTGCAGGCAATCGTTACTTTTTTCTTTGCGTTATATGCCCATTGAAAATAATCCGTTCTCCTTAGTGCAATAATGTGTTGTTACTTTAAAGAAAATGGTTACTTATGGGCTAATTCAACCGTGCGTCAATTAAAAGGCTGATAATCATGCTGGTAGTGGAGCTTTAAATTGATCCATTCAGCTAATGAGATATCTTGATCTTTTAAGGCCAAACTCAGTTGACGGTTATTATTATTGGCGACTTGGCAATAGCTATTGTCTCTTTCCATACCAAAGTTGATTGCGGTTTGGCAGGCTTGATTAAATTGGTATTGATATTGGTTTAAAGACGCAATGTATTGACGTTGTTGAGCCGTATTTTTGACAAAATAGATAGACCCAACAATAAAGGCGCAGCAAAGCAGCACAAAAGCCACGCGCTCTTTTCTAGATAAGGTAATAAATGAAGCGGATTTATGCTTATTATGGTGAATAAAAGTAGCCATGAGATCATCCTTAATCGCGGGCAAAAAATGTACTACTTAGTAGTATCACCTAATTATTGATTAAATTGTGATTAAGATCTGAGTTTTTAGGTTTCCTAGCTTAGGAGGCTGGCTTATTTATGGCCAGAATGGTGATAATTTATCCGCCACACCAGTAAGGCAGCCTTAACTTAACCCGACAATCTCGCCATTTTTATCAATATCTAGGTTCATAAAAGCCGGTTTTTCTGGCAGACCCGGCATGGTCATAACATTGCCGCATAAAGCGTAGATAAAGCCTGCTCCGGCGCACAGTTTTAGCTCACGAATTGGCACGTCGAAATCTTGTGGCGCACCTTTTGATCCGCCATCGGTGGTGATCGATAACGGCGTTTTTGCCATACACACTGCAAGTTTATCAAAGCCTTGCTGAGTAAATTGCAGCATTTGTTGTTGCGCTTTGGCAGATAATGTCACTGAGCTCGCGCCATAACCTTTTAATGCCACTGCTTGCAGTTTGTGTTCGATTGAGTCATTCAATGAATAAAGTGGTTGGAAGTGTGGCGGTGTTTGGCATTGATCGACGACTTTTTGGGCCAGTTCAAGTGCGCCTTTGCCGCCTTTCACGAACCCTTCACTCAATGCAATGCTGACATTATTAGGCAGCGCTTCAACCAGTTGAATTAATTGATCGATTTCTTCTTGGGTATCTTGTGGGAAACGGTTAATCGCCACCACCGCAGGGACGCCGTATTTATTGACGTTATCGATATGCCACTTTAGGTTTTCAAATCCGGCCACTAACGCCTCGGAATTAGGCGCTAATATAGACTCTGGGATCGCTTGTCCTGGACGTAAATCGTATAACCCTGAATTGGCTTTAAGAGCGCGTAGGGTGGCAACGATCACCGCGCAATCTGGCGCTTTATTGGAAGCTTGAGCTTTAATATTACAGGCTTTTTCAAACCCCATATCAGAGCCAAAGCCGCCTTCAGTCACAGTGTAATCAGCCAGTTTGGTGGCAATATTATCGGCAATGATAGAAGAGTTACCATGAGCGATATTGGCAAAAGGACCAGCATGGATAAGAGTGGGAACCCCTTCAAGCGTTTGCATTAAGGTTGGCTCTATCGCATTTTTCATGGTGACCGTCATTGCGCCTGCCACTTGTAAATCTTCAGTGGTGATTGGGTTATTCTCAATATCGTAAGCCACCACAATGCGACCAATACGTTGGCGTAAATCGGCTAGGCTATCGGCTAAAGCCAAAATTGCCATTAGTTCCGATGCGGCTGAAATATCAAAGCCATCTTCTCGCTCAAAGCCGTTAATGGTTTTATCGGCTTCATTTTTACCGACAGTGATCATGCGTAGCGCGCGATCGTTATGATCGATCACTCGTTTCCAAACCACTTTACTTGCATCAATGCGCAGCGCTTTCATCTCGGTGCGCTGTTCAAAGTGCTCATAGCCCAAACGTTGCTCGTGATAAATACGCGCATCAATCGCCGCAGAGGCTAAGTTATGCGCGGCAGTCACCGCGTGGATATCGCCAGTTAAATGCAGGTTTAGTTCTTCCATTGGTGCGACTTGCGAGTAACCACCACCGGCCGCGCCCCCTTTGACTCCAAACACTGGGCCCATTGATGGTTGGCGAATACACGCCATGACCGAATGTTTATTGTTTTTGCTGGCTAAATGATGAGTGGCGGAGGAATTTTTGGCTAAAGACAGCGCCAAACCTTGTGCCAGCGCTACCGCCGTTACAGTTTTCCCTTCACCTAATGGCGTTGGCGTGATAGCGGTCACCACCACCAATTTTCCGGTTGGTTGGGAATGAATACGTTTTAAGCTATTAAGTGAGACCTTGGCTTTGTACGCCCCTTGGCTTTGGTATTCGTCCGTGTGTAAGCCAAGTTGAGTCGCAATGGTGTCAATTGGCGTTAATGGTGTGATACGGCAAATTTCAATGTCAGACAGCATAAAGCCTCATCAAAGGTAGTTGAAGTGGTGAGGAAAACGTTTGCGTGGCGATAATAGCGTGTAATTGTCGCTTGTAAAGCAAAAATGGTAGTGGATAATTTTGTCGCGCAAATTTTAGCCTCAATTGCTGCTTTATCCAACTTTTTCCTGTATTTCACAGTGTAATTTGAGATCTCGAAATTATGCCGTTAACAACGAAATCTTCAGATATTTACATTTCTATACCCAAAGTAATTGAAGTTGCAGTGAGGCGGCAAGTAAACGAAGCATCATGAGCTTAGCTTGCCTAAGTGATTGGGGTGAGTTAGCGCAGCCAACAAAGCTGCAGCTTCAAGTAAGACGGGTATATACCGTTGATTTGGTTCACAAGAGGGTTAGGCTGCATGAACCTTTTATGACATTTGGACTTTTAGCTTGCTTTGCTGTTAGATATTTATAACATACGCATATCCATATATAAGAGGCGGTGCTTATGTTACCTCATCAATTTTTTAAACTGCTTGCAGATGAAACCCGAGTGCGTTGTGTGTTAATTATCGCCCGTGAACAGCAAGTATGTGTCGCGGAACTGACCCAAGCTTTGGATCAAAGTCAGCCCAAAATTTCACGACATTTAGCTTTATTAAGGGCCAGTGGTGTGGTGGTGGATATTAGGCAAGGGCAATGGGTTTTTTATCGCTTAGCCGATGACTTACCGGGTTGGATGAGAAAGCAATTACAAGGTTTGCGCGACTCGAAATGTTTAGCCGCGCAATACCAGAAAGATGTGCAGAGATTAGCACAAATGAAAGAACGTCCAACGTGCTGTGTTTAACTGTCGCCAACAACTATGCGATTTCACGTTAGACGCAGATCAACAATGATGAACATTTTAAGGATAAAGAGATGACGATAAAAGTAGGAATTAATGGATTTGGGCGCATTGGTCGTTTAGCACTTCGCGCCGCATTTGATTGGTCTGAGATTGAATTTGTGCAAATCAATGATGTGGCTGGCGATACCGCGACTTTGGCGCATTTATTAGAGTTCGATTCAATTCAAGGTCGTTGGCACCATGCGGTCACCTGCGCAGACAATCACATGCTCATTAACGGTCAGTCGATAAAAGTCAGCCAACAAAAAGCGATTGCCGATGTGGATTGGTCACAATGTGATGTGGTGATTGAAGCGACTGGGGTACACCGTAAAAGCGCATTATTAAATCAATATTTAGCGCAAGGCGTTAAGCGCGTGGTGGTGTCGGCACCAGTTAAAGAAGCGGGTGTGGTCAATATCGTGATGGGAGTGAATGACAATATATTCGAGCCTGAAAAACATCGTATTGTGACCGCGGCGTCTTGTACCACCAACTGCATTGCGCCAGTGGTGAAAGTGATCCATGAAAAACTCGGGATTGAACAATCGAGCTTTACCACCATTCATAACCTGACTAATACTCAAACCATTTTAGATGCGCCACATAAAGATCTACGTCGTGCCCGCGCCTGTGGTATGAGCCTGATTCCGACGACAACCGGATCTGCCACTGCCATTGTTGAAATTTTTCCGGATCTAAAAGGTAAGATCAACGGCCATGCAGTACGGGTGCCTTTAGCTAATGCATCCTTGACCGATATCATTTTTGATGTGAAACGCGATACCACGGAAGAAGAAGTGAACGACTTATTACAGGCGGCGTCAGCGGGAGAATTAAAAGGCATTTTAGGCTTTGAAGCTCGTCCATTAGTCTCGATTGATTATAAAGGCGATCCGCGTTCCACCATCGTCGATGCGCTTTCTACTATGGTGGTCGGTAAGCGAATGGTGAAAATCTATGCTTGGTATGACAATGAAATGGGCTATGCCACCCGTACCGCCGAGTTAGTTCGTCTCGTTGGCCAAAAATAACAAGGAAAAATCATGATCCATCCTACTTGGGAATTAAAACTTGATACTGGCGCCTTGATATTAACGCCGTGTCCTGGGACTAAAATTGTGTCTTTGATTGAAAGTTTACAACAGCTAAAAGCGCAAGGCGTGAGCGCAGTTGTGACTGCTTTGAGTATCGAAGAAATGCAGCAAAAAGGTGTTGATGATCTGTCAAAACAAGTCGAAGCATTAGGCATGAAATGGTATCACGCGCCGATTGAAGATGATCAAGCGCCAGACGCGAGTTTTATGCAGCAATGGAGCGCGTTAAGTCAAGCGTTGCATCAGCATATTGATAAAGGTGAAAAAGTGGCAATGCATTGCATGGGCGGCTCGGGTCGTACCGGATTATTAGCGGCGCATTTTTTGCTGGAGAAAGACTGGCCTTTAGATTTGATCATCGAGCAAGTGCAAGCCCTGCGTCCGGGGGCATTTACTAAGCCCGATCAGATCGAATATATTCGCGCTTTTGCGGGATAAATCGCTTTATATAAAAGACGTTAACCAAAGTGATAAAAGTAGGCCGTCGAGCCCTTCTTTTATTCACTTTGAGTTTAGATAAAGGTTGAGTGATAAAAATGATAGCCGCTTTATCTCGCTTAGATAGCACCTTACGACAGTACATGTTGGTGACGTTTAATTATTGGAACTTTACCATTACCGATGGTGCATTACGCATGTTGGTGGTGTTGTATTTTCATGACTTAGGCTATTCAACCTTAGCCATTGCTTCCTTGTTTTTGTTTTATGAATTTTTTGGGGTTGTCACCAACTTAGTTGGAGGATGGTTAGGCGCAAGGTTGGGGCTCAGCCGAACCATGAATGTGGGTTTGGCGTTGCAAATACTCGCGCTACTGTTACTTGCAGTGCCAAGCAGTTGGTTAACCGTTGCATGGGTGATGCTGGCACAAGCGATTTCTGGTATTGCCAAAGATCTGAATAAAATGAGTGCCAAAAGTTCGATTAAAACCTTAGTGCCGAATAATGAACAAGGCGCGTTGTATCATTGGATTGCAGTGTTAACCGGTTCTAAAAACGCACTAAAAGGTTTTGGTTTCTTCATCGGTGGATTGCTGTTGACGTTGATTGGATTTCAATACGCGGTTTTAACGATGGCAGCGGTATTGCTGTTGGTGTTTATTGGCAGCTTAATCTTTTTAAAATCCGATATGGGTAAAGCAAGCACCAAACCAAAGTTTTCGGAGATGTTTTCTAAATCTTCGAGTGTCAATATATTATCGGCGGCGCGTTTATTCTTATTCGGTGCGCGCGATGTGTGGTTTGTGGTCGCATTGCCGATTTATTTAGGCAGTGTATTTGGCTGGGATCATACTTATGTTGGTGGTTTCTTAGCATTATGGGTGATTGGTTACGGCATAGTACAAACTCAAGCGCCCAAGTTAACTGGAAGAGGGAGAACGGGTAGAGATAAAGGGCCAAGCGGTAAGACAAAAGACATAAGAGAGAAAACCAAAGGCGTTGCGCCGGATGGAACCATGGCATTGTTCTGGGTGGTGTTACTCACGCTTGTGACAGGCGTGATCGCATTGGCTATCCAAGTCAATTGGTATGCCGAGTATACCATCGTGATCGGTTTGCTGATATTTGGTGCTATCTTTGCGGTTAACTCATCATTGCATTCGTATTTGATTGTCAGTTATGCCAAGCAAGATGGGGTGTCGTTAGATGTTGGCTTTTATTATATGGCCAATGCGATGGGGCGCTTAATCGGGACGGTTTTATCTGGTTGGGTGTTCCAAGTCGCTGGTTTCGCAGCCTGTTTATGGGTGTCGTTGGGATTTTTAGCCTTAACCTGTGTGATTTCGCTTTGGTTGCCCAAACATACCGCAACCACGGTCTAAGCAAAACGATCACATTAAAGACTCGGCATAGACATTGGCCTAGGCGATTATCAATAAAAATCTCGCGTATTTGAGAGAAATCAATGCGCGAGCTTTTTATTTATTTGGAGTTAAATGTAATACCAATTCCATTTAATATTGGTGTATACCCGTCTTACTTGAAGCTGCAGCTTTGTTGGCTGCGCTAACTCACCCCAATCACTTAGGCAAGCTAAGCTCATGGGGCTTCGTTTACTTGCCGCCTCACTGCAACTTCAATTATTTTGGGTATAGAAGCTTAATTTAATGAACCTACTTCACCAACCATTCAATTTTTTCATTGGCACGGATCGGCACAACGACATCATCGCCAAATGGCATAGTGGCAGGGACATCCCAAGCTGATTTTTCTAGTGTGATGGTGTCGCTATTACGTGGCAAGTTATAAAAATCAGGACCATTATGACTGGCAAAGGCTTCTAAGTTTTCAAGCTTATCTGCGAGATCAAACACTTCGGCGTAAAGCTCAATCGATGCGTGAGCGGTATACGAACCGGCGCAACCACAAGCCGTCTCTTTTTTACCTTGAGCATGCGGCGCAGAATCGGTGCCAATGAAGAATTTTTTGTTGCCGCTGGTGGCTGCTTCAATTAACGCTTGTTGATGTGAGCCACGTTTTAAAATTGGCAGGCAATAAAAATGAGGACGAATTCCGCCCACTAACATGTGATTGCGGTTGAACAATAAATGGTGGGCAGTAATGGTCGCGGCCACATTGTCACCGGCGTTTTTAACAAACTCAACGGCGTTGCTAGTGGTGATGTGCTCTAACACGATTTTTAAATGCGGGAAATCATTGACGATTGGCGCAAGCACGGTATTCAAAAACTGCTCTTCGCGGTCAAAAATATCGACATCGTGAGTGGTGACTTCGCCATGAATTAATAACAACATGCCAATTTCAGCCATTGCCTCTAATACCGGATAGATTTTTTGTGCCGACGTCACGCCAGAATCAGAATTAGTGGTCGCGCCAGCCGGGTAGAGTTTACACGCCACAACCTTGCCAGAAGCGTGCGCGGTGCGGACATCTTCAGCGGTGGTGTTATCGGTTAAATACAGCGCCATTAAAGGTTCGAAAGCGGCGGTTTTGTTGTGCGCCATAATGCGTTTACGATAATCAAGCGCCATCGCCAGATCGGTCACCGGTGGAACGGTATTTGGCATGATCAACGCTCGGCCATTGTAACGGCTGATATCTTTTACCGTGTTGGCAAGCGCATCACCATCGCGTAAATGTACATGCCAATCGTCAGGACGGGTAATGGTTAGGGTTGTCATGGATTTCTACCTTTTATTGATTCATGCGGGAAAGAAAACGCAAACGCTTGCATTTGGTGTGGGATAATAGAGCAATTGTCGCTATTTTTCATCAAATTTTACTGGAACTCTGATAACATTGTTTCAAAGCAAGAAAGCGTCATAACCAAAATTGTGGAGTAACAATGAGCCAGTCGGAAGTGGAAAAAAAACTCGCCAAACTTGAAGCCACCCTTGGCCTTGATGAACATATCCCCGCCACACTCTCTCAAATTAATGTTTATCCGGTGAAATCAATTACCGGTATCGGCGTGTCATCATCGTGGGTGGAAAAACAAGGACTAAGCTTTGACCGACGTTTTATGGTGGCCGATACGAATGGCCGGATGATCACTGCGCGGGAAAATAACCAGATGGTGCGAGTGAAATCTGCCCTGCAAGCCAATGGTTTAGTGTTGACTTACCCAGAGTCTGCGCCGCTGCATCTTCATTTTTCTGAATGCTCAATGGAGGAGGTGACTTGCCAAGTATGGGGTGATGAATTCATTGCGTATTCAACCTCACAACAAGCCAATGATTGGTTTAGCTTTATTATTGGTAAAAAAGTCCAACTTCTATTTACGGGCGAACAATCCAATCGCCAGCGTGAAAAAATTCAAACCAACGTCAGTTTTGCCGATGGTTATCCATTGCTACTGATTAGCCAAGCCTCACTTGATGAACTGAATCAACGTTGTTCAATTTCAGAGCAACCAACGCAACATACGATGGCGCAATTTCGCCCTAATATTGTGGTAGCCGATACCGAAGCGTTTGCCGAAGATAGTTGGAAACGTTTTCGTATAGGCGAAGTTGAATTTGAAGTGGTGAAACCTTGCATGCGTTGTGTATTGACTACAGTGAATCCTAAAACGGCGATGCGCAGTGAAAAAAATGAACCATTGAAAACGATGGCAACATTTCGCGCAGATGAAAGTGGTGGCATCTTCTTTGGTCAAAATGTGATCGCCAAAAATGAAGGCATGATCCGCGCGGGAGATGTGGTGGAAATTATCGAAACCAAAGAGAAAGAATGTTATGCCGATACCAGCGCCGATGTGGTGGAAGTGGCAGCAGTAAAAAAGGTCACTATTAGCATTGATGGCAATCTGTTTGAAGGTGATAACCAATCGACGTTATTAGAGCAAGCGGAAAAGGCGGGTTTAGCGATCGCCAATAGTTGCCGTTCAGGTTTTTGTGGGTGTTGTAAAATGACATTAGAATCAGGCAGTGTCGATCAACCGGATATGCCCGCGTTATTTCCTGGCGAAATTGATGAAGGTAAAGTGTTAGCTTGTTGTTGTGTGCCAAAATCGGATGTTGAGTTAGTCAGCTAAACTCAATCTAGTGTGATGATATAGAAGCCATAACATTACGTGAATGTTAACGTTGTGTGTGGGGCATCCGTATAGTGTCAGTAAAGCAAGCTGTTTAAGGAATGGGTTAGCTTTTTTTGTAAAATTAAGTTACATTCCGTCTGCATTTATCGCAGCCAGTCGATAAGCTGTTTTATCGTCTATACCGTGGCGGAACAAAACACATCTTTGTGTTGTTAGCCGGACCTTTATCCTTATTGAATTATTTAGTGTTATGTCTAAACAACGATTATCTCAATTGCGTCAACATCCTTCGTTTCCGCTCGCGATGAAAATAGCGGCGGGTCTTGTGGTCCTTTTCATTTTGTACGCCATTATTTCCGGCTCGGGCGACGGGCGTAAATCCGTCCCTATGGATATGGATAAAATTCTTGC
The DNA here is from genome assembly GCF_014694465.1 of Vibrio sp. S11_S32. NCBI lineage: Bacteria > Pseudomonadati > Pseudomonadota > Gammaproteobacteria > Vibrionales > Vibrionaceae > Vibrio > Vibrio sp. S11_S32. Next base: position 9,799 of record NZ_JAAUWS010000053.1, read on the forward strand.
TAAAGAAAAGCTGGCGGTGGCGAAAACTCAACCGATCATGCCTTTAAAAGATGCGCCCTTGTATGCGTATGAAATTCAACCAGGTGATAACTTAAGCAGTATTTTTGTTCGTTTAGGTGTGCCATACGGTGACATGCTTAGCGTGATGGATACCGATCAAAACCATCTTACGTTAGATACTTTAAAGCCAGGCAATATTTTAAAAATTTGGATGGATGAGAAACAACAACATCTAACTAAATTAGAAGTGGAATTCACCATTGCGGACCGAGTGGTATTTACTCGCCATAATGATGAAAGCTATACCTTTAAAGACATCACATTAGATGGTGTTTGGAAATCGTACCCGCTAATAGGGAAAGTTCATGGTAGCTTTTCAACATCGGCTTATAAAATTGGTGTGTCAGGGGCAGAAATTGCCAATATTACCCAATTATTAAAAGATAAATTAAATTTTGGTCGTGATTTACGCGCAGGTGATCGCTTCGAAGTATTACAAAATCGTCAGTTTATTGATGGTGTTGCTAGTGGTAATCGTGAAATAGAAGCGATTCGAATTTATAATCGTGGCGTGGTGATCAGTGCTTATTTACACAAAGATGGCCAATACTATGACCAGCATGGCGATAGCTTACAACGTGCATTTTTACGCTGGCCGTTAAAACAGCATTATCGTATTAGTTCACCATTTAACCCGCATCGTTTACACCCTGTGACGCATCGTTTAGCGCCGCATAACGGAACGGATATTGCTTGTCCAAGTGGTACCAACGTTTATGCTACCGGCGATGGTATCGTGACCATGATCCGAAATCACCCATACGCAGGTAAATACATCGCGATCCAGCATGGAAGTACTTATCGGACTCGTTACTTGCACCTAAGTAAATTCTTGGTACATAAAGGGCAAGTTGTTCATCGCGGACAATTAATTGGTAAATCGGGTGCAACAGGGCGAGTAACCGGCCCTCATCTGCATTATGAATTCATTATCCGTAATCGTCCGGTAAGTTTCTTAACGGCGAATATTCCGATGGCTACGTCTATCTCGAAAGAAGATAAAGCCGAGTTTGAACAACATGTCAGCAAGATCGATAAAGAGTTTAAACAAGTGGAAGAAACGGCTGCGAATGCTCCAGAAGCAGAAAATGCAACACCGGGTGAGCAACAAAGCTAAATCCCTCAATAATTGAATAAGGCAAGTAATTTACGTTACTTGCCTTTTTTCTCCTTTATTTTCGGGATAAACCCTATCTTGAAATAGAATACTTAAAACAAAGCATAAGCTTAGAGACCGTCATGAATCCTCATCCACAAAATATAACCGCGCCAAAATACGCATGGCAGACACCACAAATATTCTTGTTGTTAGTGTCGATAGTGGTGCCAATCGCTTTTGCCAGTTGGCAGGCATTATTGAATAACTTTGTGATCGAAAAAGCCGGATTTACTGGGGCGGATATTGGTTTACTGCAAAGCGTGCGCGAGATACCAGGCTTTTTAGCCTTCACTGTGGTGTTTGTATTGCTGTTTATTCGTGAACAAAAATTTATGATTGTCGCCTTGGCGATGCTGTCGATTGGCGTTTCTATCACCGGTTTCTTTCCATCGGTATTGGGCTTGCTTATGACCACCTTATTGATGTCGACCGGATTTCATTATTTTGAAACCTTAAAACAGTCACTGTCTTTACAATGGTTATCGAAAGAAGAAGCACCGGAGTTTCTTGGTAAATTGATCGCGGTGGGTGCGTTGGCATCGCTCATTACCTATGGTGTGTTATGGGGGATGTTAGAGATCCTGAAATGGGACTATTGGCATGTCTATCTGGTTATGGGCAGCGCGGCACTCATTGTCACCGTCTTTATGGCATTGGTATTTCCACAGTTTGAATCCACTACCATCCAAAATAAAAACTTAGTACTACGTAAACGTTACTGGCTTTATTACGCGCTGACCTTTATGAGTGGCGCACGTCGTCAGATCTTCACCGTATTCGCCGGATTCTTAATGGTAGAAAAATTTCATTATACCGCAGCCGATATTACACTGTTATTTTTGATTAATTTTGCCTTTAACTTTATGTTTGCCAAAAAAATTGGCCGCTTTATCGGCGTCATTGGTGAACGTAAAGCGATGATATTTGAATATTGCGGCTTGATCTTAGTGTTTGTCGGTTACGCCTTAGTGCATAACGAGCATTTAGCCGCAGGTTTATATGTGATTGATCATCTGTTCTTTGCTTTGGCTTTGGCGATTAAAACGTATTTCCAAAAAATTGCCGATCCAAAAGATATGGCCTCGACTGCTGGGGTCTCATTTACCATCAATCACATTGCCGCAGTTATTATTCCTGTTACTTTTGGTATGTTATGGCTACACTCACCAGCAGCGGTATTTTATATCGGTGCACTCATGGCGGCGGTATCGTTATTGCTGGCTTTCAATGTACCGTCTAAGCCAAGTATGGATAACGAAGTATGTTGGTTTCATTGGGGTAAAAACTAAAGCAAATTCCATTTAATATTTTATCAATTTGAATACGCCGAAAAGACGCTGATCCGTCCTAGTCGCTTGAGAAAATTGTCAATCTTGTTCGATCATTAAATCGATGTAATTTGTATAAAATCGAAACATTAAAGATGAGATCAAAAAGGCCGAACAGAGTGGATATTCTGTTCGGCCTTTTGCGATCTTATGTTGAGTCTTAGCTAGATAAGAGGTTATTTATTAGACCAATCAGGCTGAAAAGTATTGCTTTTAGGGCGGATCACCACGCTGCCGGCTAACTTGTCATGCAGGCCTTGTTTCTTGCTATCTACCGCCACCCAAAAGAAGCCAAGAAAGAATAAAAAAGTAGAAACAAAATAACCAAGGTAGCGAATCACCGACTGAGTGGTGGTGAGCGGTAAACCTGTTTTAGCATCAACTACTTTGGCCTTGATCATCATCTTACCTGGAGTGGCAGAGCGATAGCGCCAAAATAATACCGTAATAATTAATAGTGGTAAGTAACTCCACAAGGTACCGCTAGGCAGAACGCTTGACCAAGAAGTGCTGATAGAGTGAAAACTGCCCATGTCATTTTGCATTGAATAACGTTCGACATTATTAAACATATTTCCAATCGGCAGTAAAAGTAACAGGCACGAATATAAAATGGTATCGACAAGGCTAGCGCCAACGCGAGCCCAGAAACCAACGTATTCGTATTCTGTTGGTGTGCCTACTACGTTATTAAAATTAACCATATTGCTTCCTACGTGAGAATGTAATTTGCTTATAAAGCGGTGATCAATGCTGAAATTATCCCGATCAGGCCACCGAAGATCCCTCCCCAAACCACCAGCCAACCTAAGTGTTGCTTAATCATCGTCTGCACCATCTCTTTCACCATCTTAGGTGTTAATTCATCTAATCGTTGATCGATGATCGACTCAATCTTAGTGCTAATGTCATTTAACGTAGATTGACTGTGGAGCTGATCTTGCACCGCTTGTTGCACTTGTTCGCTATGGCTAATTTCTACCATAGACTGCTGCATTTTATCAATAAAAGGCTGCTTTAATGGTTGCAGTGCTTCGGCGCCGCCCATCATAGCCAGCATACCGCCAAACGATGAATTTAAAATTACTTCGGTTAAAGAATCAAATGAAGGGGCTAAATCGATTTTTTCAATCACAGGTTGAAGATCTAAACCTTTACCTTGAGACATGCCATTGCTAATAAAGTTCTCAATATTTTGGCCGGTGAAAAATTCATCCATCATTAAATGCTTTATGGCCGATTTGAATTGTTCAAACCGTGCGGGGATCACGCCAGAGCCATATAAACCAGGCACTTTTTCAAACAGCATGTGGATAGCGAGCCAGTTTGTGATCGCGCCAGAAAAAGCAAATAGACCAGCATAAAGCACTAAGGTCTGCTGAGTGAAGTAACCAATAGCCAGTAAGGCTAAAGACAAAAGATTAGTAATGAGGCTTTTATTCATAATGCGAATTCATTTAGGTTGATAAGTTATACGAAAGATAAATGGCAAAAAGGATGATAAACCATAAGAGTTATCATCCTTTAAGGAAATCTGAATGCAGCAGTCTTAAGCATAAATCACAAGAGACTGCCAAGGCCATTAGAATTTACTTGGCGCGAAACCCGTCATGGCTTCAAGATTCAACTGCTTACCGATTTTGGTAAGAGGATGAACAATGACTAAGCCTTTGCAGGTTTTTTTCAAGCTACCTTGGTCTGCTTGTTCTGCTTTAGTCAATTCACGAATAAACGGCATTGCTAATAAAGCTTTGCGTTCTTTATTCAAATCAAAGCTGTCCTTGTGGTTCATTTGAGCCAGTTTTTTAGTGATTTGTTTAATCTCAAGTTCAAACTGAAAAATCGTTGATTTGTCAGCACGAGATTTCGCAGCTTCTAGCTTATGGCGACATTTATCGAGTCGGTTGTTTAATAGTTGTTTTTCATCATTTTGGCTCATATGTACACCAGTCTAGTTATCACAAAATACAAGGGCGCGAATTGTAGCATAGAGAGTGCATTTCGCCTATATCCTAAACAACAATGAAACAATAATATTGATGGTGACAACGACATAAAACAGCGGAAAGAAGAAATGAATATATGACGAAAGTTATTAGAGTGAGCGAAAATTGAAAATCAACGAACACATAAGAAACTCAGTTTTGGAAATTACCGTTTACTTAAGGCGGTTATTGTCATTTAATCTTGTAATTAAAATATGAATAATAATTAATAATCATACCAGATATCGATAAATGTTATTCTGGTCAAGCCCAATAGGACCCCTGACTTTGTAATTTTTCATAGTCGATTGGCGTTAAATCACCAAGTGTAGTATGCAACCTTTCATGGTTGTAATACCGGATATATTCTTCAACATCTTCTTTCATTGCATCACGCGTTAAATAAAC
>NZ_JAAUWS010000054.1:0-14483 GCF_014694465.1 Vibrio sp. S11_S32
TTGCGTCTCGTTGAACAGGGCGGCCATTTTAACGATTTGATTGAGCGTGTCAAACACTTTCTGCAATCTTTTTTCGTTAACCTTTTTGAGAAGGTTATGACCTCTGACTCGTTGCGGCCGTTAGGCTCTGTGCTCCGTGTCAGTGAGGTCGCATTATAGAGATCACCGTCACATTGGCAAGGCCTATTTTGCATTTTTATTGTTTTTTTTACTGTTCGAATAAAAAAGGAACGAAAAAGTGGAAAACTGGTGCTTTTCTCTACTTTTGTTTAATCTGGAGAGCAAACTCAGTGACTTTTTCCCAATTGGTATACTCAACTTCTTTACTGGTATCAGTCTCACCACCAGTCATCGTCATAATAAGACGGATCATTACTCGGTCTAACCAACGATAACGAGGATAATAAAGCGCACCAGCAAACACACCAATCAATTTTGGTTGCCAGGTAGATTTAACTAAAAACTTTTGGATATAACTACTTCCTTCAGGCGTGTCCTTTCCTTCTTTACGAGCGGTTAAGTTGACGCCATAAAAAAAAGACTCCATCGCTTGAAGCTGTTGCTCATTCTTATTGATAAAGCTATATAGCTTTTTATTGAAGTGCCCATAGCGAATAGAAGCACCTATAATCACTTTTTCATACTGCGTCAAATCGACATCATCCGCTTCTATAAGGTTCAATAACTGGCAATTTTCTACACCAATCTGATTAGCAATATGGTTGGCAATTTTATGGGTTTGACCATCTGTGGTTGAATATAATATGAGATATTTTTTCACAACAACTAACTCTTCCAAAATGTAGGGGTAAATAAAATAAGTAAAGTAAATACTTCGAGACGACCAAACAGCATAGAAATAATCAAAACCCACTTAGCACTGTCATTAACATTAGCAAAGTGAACCGCGACCTCTCCCAAGCCTGGTCCAAGGTTATTAAGTGTGGCGGCGACTGCAGAAAATGCACTTAGCTCGTCCATACCTGAAGCAATCAAACCCAACATACACAAAACAAAAACCAGCGCATAAGCTGAGAAAAACCCCCAAACAGCATCAACCACTCGTTGAGACAATACCTTACCGCCAATCTTAATGGGGTATACCGCTCTAGGGTGAACTAAGCGTTTTAACTCTCGCCCTCCTTGCAGGGTGAGTAATAACACTCGAATCACCTTTAACCCCCCGCCAGTAGAACCCGCACATCCACCGATAAATGAAGAGAACAATAACAGCACAGGTAAAAATAGTGGCCACTGAGAAAAACCTGTTGTGGTAAAACCTGCAGTAGTGGATATCGATACCGTTTGAAACAGTACTTGGTCAAACGTTTCAAATGTTGTTAACTCTGTCTGATGCACTAGCAGAATAACAAAGCATAATAAAAACAATAAGAATTGGATCACGATAAAGGCACGAAACTCAGGATCGCGCCAATAATATTTAGGGTGAACACCACCGGAAGAAAAAGCCGCAAAGTGAAGAGAGAAATTACACGCCGAAATCAACAAGAATATTACCGTGATCATATTGATCACCGGGCTGTTGAAATAACCCATACTAGCATCGTGAGTAGAGAAACCACCGATCGCAATAGTCGAGAAGCTATGACATATCGCATCAAACAAACTCATACCGGCTAACCAAAACGCAGCCGCACAGGCAACCGTTAAGCTTAGATAGATATACCATAAGACTTTTGCTGTCTCCGCGATACGAGGTGTCATTTTGTTATCTTTTACCGGGCCTGGAATTTCAGCGCGATAAAGCTGCATACCACCGATACCTAAGATAGGTAAAATAGCGACGGCTAGTACAATGATACCCATCCCACCAAACCATTGTAAAAATTGGCGGTAAAACAAAATAGCTTTTGGCAGTTCATCTAAGCCAACTAACACCGTCGCGCCAGTTGTGGTTAAAGCAGAAAACGATTCAAAAAAAGCATCTGTAATAGAAACATTGGGATTATTAGATAATAAAAACGGTAATGAGCCCGCACTGCCGATAACCACCCAGAATAACACCACGATCAAAAAACCATCGCGAGACTTCAGTTCTTTCTTTTGATCTCGGTTGAGCAACCAACACAAGCCACCACAGATTAACAAGACAAAAAAAGTGGTAATGAAAGGCACACCAGCACCATCGCGATACAACAAAGCCACCAGCGCAGGGGCCAACATTGATAAGCTAAATAAGGCCAATAATAAGCCGATGATGCGAATGATTGATCGAAACTGCATAGTCAATAATGAAGACGAGCTTCAAAGTTCCTTTTAAATAAAAACAGCTTCTATCATTGAAGCTCACTAATACGCACTCTGGCGCTCGATTTATTAATTAAAGCCTGTGTAAATACCGCGCACTCTCTTATATCTACCTCAACCACTAATAGAATATGAGAGCCAAAGTTTGCCTCTATTTGTGATGCTTGAAATTGTGCCATCACCGATTGCACCAACGGCATTAAAGCGTAGTCTAACTCTAGCTGTACTTGAGTTGTGATTTTTTTTTCAATTGTTTGAAGTTGCTTGAGTGCTTGTTGAACTCCACCACCATACGCCTTGACCAAGCCACCAGTTCCAAGTTTGATTCCACCAGAGTAACGAGTCACTACCGCCGTTAGTTCACCAACACCAGAACCCGATAACTGCGCTAAGATAGGTTTACCTGCCGTACCCGATGGCTCGCCATCATCGCTAAAGCCCCATAGCAAAGAATCTTCTGGCCTCCCCGCGACAAATCCCCAACAATTATGCCTCGCACTGGCATGTTGGCTTTTTACTTGCTCGATAAAGTTTTTCGCCATCTCAACACTTGGGGTATGCGCCAAATGTGTAATAAATACACTTTTCTTAATTTCTTCTTCAAATTCAGTGCTAGCAATCGGGATCAAATAAGGTTGGTCATTCATAAGCGTTAACAATAAAAAACAATCGTTCGAGTTTAGCATAAATCAACAAGTTAACTGGTGGTTAAATGACCGAGCCCACAAAAGTTAAACAATTGTTTGAAAAATGTATTGCAGTTAACATTTGACCGATCAACACTAAAAGGACCTGGTCAAACCAGATAATAACTATAATGAATTTGCGATGGTCAATACGTAATAAGATCTATCCGCAATACCTTTGTTCGTCATGGAGATAAACAATGATTTACCAAGACTCATCCCTATACGTGAAGGAATTACAAGACGGCATTGCTCAACTAACGTTTAATGCTGAATCGTCTGTAAATACCCTCAACACCAAAACGCTTAGTACTTTTGACAGCGCGCTCGATGCGATTAAATCTCACAATGGTATTCAAGGCTTAATTATTTCATCTGAAAAAGATGCCTTTATTGTGGGCGCTGATATCAAAGAGTTCTTAGGATTATTTGCCAAGCCGACCGAAGAGCTCGATCACTGGGTCAAATATGCCAACGATATTTTTTGTAAATTAGAAGATCTGCCTTTCCCGACGCTTTCTGTTATTCGCGGTTTTGCTTTAGGTGGCGGGTGCGAGTTGATTCTATCTACCGATCTGCGAATTGGTGATGCCACCGCAGTGATAGGATTACCGGAAACCAAATTGGGCATTATTCCTGGTTTTGGTGGCACCGTGCGTATGCCGCGTATTCTTGGCGCCGATAATGCAATGGAGCTTATTGCCACCGCCAAGCAACTGCGCGCCGATGAAGCGATTAAAATTGGTTTACTCGATGCCATTGTAGAAACCGATGCCCTGCAAGCTTCTGCCATAAGTACTATCAAACAAGCACAACAAGGCCAAATTGATTGGCAAGCTCGTCGTAGCCAAAAAACAGCGCCACTATCACTCAGTAAAATTGAATCCTTGATGAGTTTCACCATGGCAAAAGGGATGATCTCTCAAAAATCCCTGCCTCATTATCCAGCGCCGATAGCCTCAGTTAAAGCAATTGAAGAAGCCTCAACATCTCACCGTGATGCTGCACTTGATATTGAACGTAAATACTTTATCAAAATGGCTCAAACCGAAGTGGCACAATCTTTAATTGGTTTGTTTTTAAATGACCAATACATCAAAGGACTTGCTAAAAAATCAGCGAAGGCCGCACCAAAAACCGAACGCGCAGCGGTATTAGGCGCAGGGATCATGGGTGGCGGCATTGCTTATCAATCAGCATCGAAAGGTGTTCCGGTATTGATGAAAGATATTGCCCAGCCATCGCTTGATCTAGGCATGACCGAAGCATCTAAATTACTGAATAAGCAATTAGAGCGAGGTCGTATTGATGGCTTTAAGTTGTCAAAAGTACTTGGTTCTATTACCCCAAGCCTTCACTACGCAGGAATTGAACAAGCCGATATTATCGTTGAAGCCGTGGTGGAAAACCCAAAAGTCAAAGCCGCAGTATTGGCCGAAGTTGAAGTGCATGCAGCCGAAGGCACGGTATTAGCATCAAATACTTCAACCATTCCAATTAACTTACTGGCTAAATCAGTCAAGCACCCAGAAAATTTCTGTGGTATGCACTTTTTTAACCCAGTACATCGCATGCCGCTAGTAGAAATTATTCGCGGTGAACAGACTTCGGATGAAACCATTAATCGTGTGGTCGCATACGCAGCGCAAATGGGTAAGTCGCCAATCGTAGTCAATGATTGCCCTGGCTTCTTCGTCAACCGTGTTCTGTTCCCTTATTTTGGTGGCTTTAGTTTATTGCTGCGTGATGGTGCTGATTTCACTCAAATTGATAAAGTGATGGAGCGTAAGTTTGGTTGGCCAATGGGGCCTGCATATCTACTTGATGTGGTCGGGCTTGATACTGCTCATCATGCACAAGATGTAATGGCGCAAGGTTTCCCTGAGCGTATGGGTAAAAACGGCCCAGATGCCATTGGTGCTTTATATGATGCTAATAAATTTGGCCAGAAGAATGGCAGTGGCTTTTATGCTTACTCCCTCGACCGTAAAGGCAAACCAAGCAAAAAATTTGATAACGAAGTACTCGCACTCTTTGCTGATATTGCTGCTGAAAGTAAAGACTTCTCAGATGAAGAAATCATTAACCGCACCATGATCCCTATGATTAATGAAGTGGTTCTCTGCCTACAACAAGGCATTATTGCGACGCCACAAGAAGCGGATATGGCACTGGTTTATGGACTGGGCTTCCCTCCATTCCGTGGCGGTGTTTTCCGTTACCTAGACAGTATTGGCATTCAAACTTATATCCAAGCTGCCGCTCAATACCAAGAGCTAAGCCCTATGTATCAGGTCCCTCAGCTATTAATTGATATGGCAGAGAAAAATGAGACTTTCTACTCAAGCCAACAGGCTGCGGTATAACGATTTTGGATAAGCGATTAGTTTAAGGAAAAGCAGAATGAATAATGTAGTAATTGTTGATTGTATTCGTACCCCTATGGGTCGCTCAAAGGCTGGGGCATTTCGTCATGTTCGTGCTGAAGATCTGTCCGCACATTTAATGAAAGGGATTTTAAAACGAAATCCAAAAGTCGATCCAAAAGAAATTGAAGATGTGTATTGGGGTTGTGTCCAGCAAACACTCGAACAAGGCTTTAATATTGCCCGTAACGCTGCATTATTAGCGGGTATTCCTAAAAATGTTGGCGCAGTAACGGTTAACCGCTTATGTGGATCATCGATGCAAGCTCTGCACGATGCATCACGAGCCATCATGGTTGGCGATGCACAAATTTGCTTAATTGGTGGTGTGGAACACATGGGTCATGTCCCAATGAATCACGGCGTCGACTTCCACCCGGGGCTCGCGAAAAACATTGCGAAAGCATCTGGCATGATGGGACTGACCGCTGAAATGCTGGGTAAAGTACATGGCATTAGTCGTGAAGCTCAAGATGAATTCGGTGCTCGCTCGCATCGTCGTGCTCAAGCAGCAACGGTTGAAGGACGTTTTAAAAATGAAATCCTACCGATGGAAGGTCATTTAGCTGACGGTTCACTTGCTTTGTTTGATTATGATGAAGTAATCCGCCCAGAGACAACAGTGGAAACCCTCTCTCAATTGCGCCCGGTATTTGATCCGGCCAATGGCACCGTGACAGCAGGAACATCTTCTGCATTATCTGATGGTGCTTCTGCCATGCTCGTAATGAGTGAACAAAAAGCCAAAGAGTTAGGTTTGCCTATTCGTGCCCGAATTCGTTCTATGGCCGTCGCCGGCTGTGATCCATCTACCATGGGTTACGGCCCTGTTCCTGCTACTCAAAAAGCACTGCAACGCGCTGGCTTGAGTATCCAGGATATGGGTATGATTGAGCTTAATGAAGCGTTTGCGGCTCAAGCACTACCTTGTGCCAAAGATCTTGGTTTACTGGATGTCATGGAAGAAAAAGTGAATCTTAACGGTGGGGCGATTGCTCTTGGCCATCCACTTGGGTGTTCTGGCTCTCGGATCTCAACCACTCTCATCAACTTAATGGAAAGTAATGATGTACAATTTGGTTTAGCCACTATGTGTATTGGTTTAGGTCAAGGTATTGCCACGGTATTTGAACGGGTAGAATAAACGCCAGAAAAATACGCTTAGCTCTATATTGTTGCTGAATACAACAAAAAAAGGCTTCTGATACCTTTCAGATTAAAAGAAAGTATCAGAAGCCTTTTTATTACTTATCAATATCGGAATCGAAAACTAGGAAGCACTAACCTCAACTTGGCCAGATGAACCAGAACCAGTACTGCGATAAGGCACCACATAGCTCTCCCCTTCATTTGGGTGGATCACTTGGTAGTACTGAGGCAAGTTAAAATTACACTTCAATTCTTCGCCTTCATGGCTATTGGTGGTGTAAAAGCGATTTACGTTACTGATCATCGCATCTTTATCACCATCAAACTGGCGATAAACTTCCACATTATTGGCTTCATCCAACACGTAAATATTAAATCCGTCACCATCATCTTCAAAAAAGAACTGGATCAAGCCTTCACTAGCAAACGCATCCACGACATCTGGTGGTGGTAATTCTTGGTTCTTACCCGCAACCAGCACTGCCGAGCCTTGTAATTTATTACTCGAAATATTGCTGTAAAAATCAATCGAGTTCTCTAGCTTCATCACCGATACACCACGTCGTTCAAAGAATAAACCATACATTTGGTTTGCTACTTTGAGCACTTTAAAGCGGCGACGCTTTTCATTCTCAACCGGTTTCAAACGTAGATCGATACACTCAGCCAGCAATTGATACACCATATTACGCATCATGCCGCGCATATTTTGGCTATAACAGAACACATCAACCGACTCTGGCGGGCGAGCGTCTTGGTGCATTTTTCCTAAAATGGTTTTCAGCGCTTCTATAATCGCATTTTGGCCCGAAAAGTGCAGTGTTCTGACTTCATGCCATGAGTTGCGATACACTAAATCGACACTGGTAACCAAACATTGCTGCTGCTCAGAAAAACTAAAGATATCAACATTCTTCTGGGCACCTTTTAACTGCTGAGTCGTTAAATTAGCCGTCGGATCGCTTTCTAGATTAATAAAAATAGACAGCTGACTCACTTCGCACGGGCTACCTAGGGCTTGCATGGTCGGTTGGCGTTTACGCAAAGAAAAAGTATTGCGTAAGTCACTCACCATTTGATAAAGCTTATCCATATCCAGTTGTGCATCACGAACGACAGCTTCTAGATGTGTACCTTCAGTGATCAAGCCATTAAAAAATGCCCACGCCACTAATTTACTTAAATATTGATTATGCTCTAACGGTGCTTTTCCTAATATTTCATAAGGATCAAGCGCATGTTTATACAGATACCAGCCCGGTTGATTAGTTCGTCCTTGCGGTACTTGAATAAAGGTTAAATTAGGTTCATGTAAATCAGGCGATATTTGTGAATTTAATAATGTCACTTTGCCTGGCAGAGTTTCAAATGCAGCGTACAGTTTACGCGCCAAAATACTAATATCTTGCGGGCTTATCGCCGAGGTAATGTCATGGCGACGGGCAAATTGGATCAAATTACGGTAGCTCAGCATTAAAGCATCAAGCAACTCGTGATGTACCTTTTTTACTTGTTCCACTTTCCAATGGCGACGGTTGTCTAATTCTTCAATCAGCGCATCAGACCAGCCCCAATCGGAAACCAAATCTTGAATCGCCGAATGACGCCACGCAACATGGTTGTCCCCTGCCGAACGGGATAATTTTTCATGCGTTTTTAAATAGAAACACCGACGCACTAACTCTAGTCGGCGTTGATCGCCAATACGTTCAAGATAACGAGTCACTTTTTCCAGCATTAGATAATAACTATCCATGCCATATTCTTTCTGCTCGCAGGCAAAAAATCGACGCTTAGTATCAACACTCAATAATTGAGGATTTGGGTACTCCCAAGAATAAGACTCCAATAAAATCGCTTTCAAAACTGATTTGTAAGGTGAATCGATACTTTTATATAGCTGCCACAGGTTGGATCCAAAATACTCTTCTGCAGGAATACGGTGCAACTGACCAAAGTCGATCCATTCAGAACAATCTAGCTGGCCACTTCCACACAGTTGCTCGACATATTCGTCGTAGCACTCTTCCATTTCAGGTGGCACGATTTTCCATAGCAATCGTTGCCCAGCAAGACGAACCGCTGAACGATAAAATTCATCTAACAATAAAAGGTGTTGCGATGAGCCACAATTATCACCAGTCATTTCTTCAGATTGATTAGTACGAAAACGATTTTCATCCATTAAGAAGAAATTGGCTTCAACACCAAAGCCTTTCGCCCATTCAGTAACGGCTAAACATTTGTTGCTCAACAGAACCCTATCTTCCAATCGCATTTCTGATGAGATACACACCCAAATATCTAAATCACTTGAAGAACTTTGCCCTACCGACGAAGTGCTTCCCATGGTGTATAAAGAACGAATATGTTGAGTTGGATCAGAATGGCTTACTGTTGCCTCATAACCCAACATATCGAGCAATAACTGCTGCTGAATATCAGTCAGGGTAAAGTTTGCAATACCACTCGGCGTGTTATCGCCAGAAAAACCTGGTAGCTGAGTATGATTGAAGTGCAATAGCGTAGGAATAAGGTGGAAAACTTGTTGGCTGGTTTTATCCATCAATGACAAAGCTCGCTCAATCCTTTGCTGATTAAGCGCATCTAGCTTTTGTATTAATGATTGGGTGTATGCCTGCAAGATAAATTCCTAGCACTACTATATGAATAAGAGAACCTTGGCTTACTATTGTGGAGCAAGCTAAAACTGTGATCAATCTAACACTTTTTTATAAAAGGGTAAACATTATACAACTTTATCATCCTACCACTTTAGTCTCTATCACCTATTTACCTATGCTTATCGGTTGTTTATCAAAATTTTGGCGCTAAAAGTAAGCGTTTTAAGTTAAGAATGTTAGGATGAGTAATAACAAAATTGATTAAAAAGGTTCCTTATGTCTACCACTCCAATTCGTATCGCGACTCGAAAAAGCCCTCTCGCTCTATGGCAAGCTTATTATGTTAGAGATGCCTTACAGCAAGCTCATCCGGGCCTAGAAGTAGAACTAGTCACGATGGTAACTAAAGGGGATATTATCTTAGACACTCCTTTGGCAAAAGTTGGTGGTAAAGGTTTATTCGTTAAAGAACTCGAAGTAGCAATGCTAGAAGGACGCGCCGATTTAGCCGTGCATTCAATGAAAGATGTACCTGTCGATTTTCCTGACGGTTTAGGCCTAGTCACCATTTGTGAACGCGAAGATCCGCGCGATGCTTTTGTGTCAAGCACCTACCCTAACGTCGATGCGCTGCCACAAGGTGCGGTGGTTGGTACTTGTAGCTTACGTCGCCAATGCCAATTAAAAGAACGTCGCCCTGATCTGATCATCAAAGATTTACGTGGCAACGTCGGAACCCGCTTAGGGAAACTCGATGCCGGTGAATATGATGCGATCGTATTAGCTGCGGCAGGTCTAAAGCGTCTCAAACTTGAAGATCGCATTCGTAGCTTTATTGAACCAGAAGAATCTCTGCCAGCAGTAGGCCAAGGCGCAGTTGGGATTGAATGCCGACTGGATGATGAACGTTTACTAAAACTGCTTGCTCCTCTCAATCATACCGACACCCAAGACCGAGTATTATGTGAGCGCGCCATGAACCTCACACTTGAAGGCGGTTGTCAGGTACCGATTGGTAGCTACTCACTATTAGATGGCGACAATATCTGGCTACGCGGTTTAGTGGGCGAACCGGATGGCTCAACGATTATTCGTGGTGAAGTCCGCGGTTTACGTAAGGATGCAGAACAACTGGGCGTCACGCTTGCCAATCAATTACTCAATGATGGCGCTAAAGTAATCTTAGAAAAACTGTACGCTGATCACGACTAACGATGAGTGTTCTGGTAACTCGTCCAGGAGAGGATGGCGCGGATTTATGCTATCAATTAAGCAGACTCGGTATTGAGAGTCAGCACCACCCTCTTTTGCGATTTGAGCAAGGAAAAGATAACGAAACACTTCACTGCACCCTTAAGCATTGCGATATTGTCATCGCGGTCAGCCAATATGCAGTTCATTGGGCTTATCAGACTTTAAAGCAACAACACCGCCCATTTCCCTCGCAGATCCACTACTTTGCTATTGGAAATAAAACGGCGCAATTATTACAGCAATACAGTGCGCAGCGTGTTATCTCACCTAAAATCAGTGACAGTGAACACTTACTGGACTTACCAGCTTTGAAGTTAGTCAAAAATCAGCGTATTTTAATTCTAAGGGGTAATGGTGGGCGCGAGTTAATTTATCAAACTCTACAACAACGTGGAGCGTCTGTTGATTACAGCGAAATCTATCAACGATCTTATTTGCCCATAACTAAAGACGTATTTTCGCAGTGGCAATTAGCCAATATCAAACAATTAGTCGTCACCAGTAGTGACCAATTACATTACCTAATTTCACACACACCGAATGATTACCTAGCTTGGATAAAACAGCTAAAACTTTATCTCCCAAGTATACGTATTGAGCAACAAGCAAAACAACTTGGTTTTTCGCATATAATAAATACAGGAAGTGCCGCTAATTCAGTTTTACTGGAATACATTAGCGGAAAAACTAATACAGCAGGATCAAAATATGACCGACAATAATTCAACCAACGCTGCCGTCACCCAAACAAGCCAAGCTTCTCATTCAGCGGCAAGCAATAAAAAAACCAAAAAGCCCGGCAGCAAGCGAGCGACTGCAGCAATTATATTGGCATTATTGGTTGCCGGTTCCGTTGTCGCCTATGAGCAATATCAATATACCCAAAATCAAAAAACGATTGGCAAACTCAGCGCGCAAGTTACTCAATTACAAAATAATATAAACCAACAACTGCAAGACAATAAGCAACAGTTTCAAAAAGACAGTCAGCACTTGATCCACAAAGTGGGCACCAATAGCGAGCAGCAACAAAAGAGCATCAAAAGTTTGCAGCTTGCCTTAGCCGATATAAAAGGTCGCAGTCCAAACGATTGGTTATTAGCCGAAGCGGACTACTTAACTAAAATGGCCGGCAGAAAGCTATTTTTAGAACATGACATTGAATCTGCAACTCAACTAATGCAATCGGCCGATCAACGTATCGCCGCTTTAAACGATCCAAGCTTAGTCAGCTTACGCAAATCGATGGCAGAAGATATCACCCAACTAAAATCCTTACCTATTATTGACCGTGATGGACTAATCATAAATTTAATTAGCCTACAAACTGAAATTGACAAGCTTCCATTAGCCAATTCACTGCTACCTAAAGAAGAGAAAAAACAAGATATTGCGGTATCGGAAGACATCAATGATTGGCAAGATAACCTGCTCACATCAGTCAAAGATTTTACCGGTCATTTCATTACCTTCAGAACGCGTGATGGCAATGCTACCCCACTACTGTCACCTGAACAGCACTTTTATTTTAAAGAAAATATGAAGGCAAAATTAGAGGGGGCAATTAAAGGGGTCAATGTCGAAAATAATGATATTTATCAAGCATCTTTGCAAGCAGCACTGGATTGGTCGAATAAATACTTCAATCAACATTCATTGAAAGTACAGAAATTCGAACAAGCCTTACGTCAACTAAAAGAAAAAAATATTACCGTAAACTATCCGGTTAAGCTTAAATCTCAAAAGCCATTAACCGATGTTATTTCCGATCGTTTACGTCGCTCAGTCACTGTTGTGGGTAAAGGAGATAAATAATGTTTCGATTAATTTTCCTTTTTATTGTCTTAGGCTTAGGCTTATTTGTTGGCACTCAATTTTCTGATCAACAAGGTTATGTACTGATCTCAATTGCCAACACCACAACCGAAATGAGCGTCACTACCTTAGTCATTTTTGTGGTTGGTGTATTAGCCGCTTTATACATTGCTGAAAATATTATTAAACGTGGTTTACGAGCCAGTAGTGCCACTTGGAACTGGTTTAGTGTGCGTAAATTAAAACGCGCACGTCGTTATACCAATGAAGGCATCATTAAATTATTAGAAGGCGACTGGCAAGCGGCAGAAAAAAAAGTGACTCGTTGGGCTAATCATCATGACATGCCTATCCTTTGTCATTTAATTGCCGCAGAAGCCGCGCAAGGTATGGGTGATGAAACCAAACGTAAAAAATATCTGGCTTTAGCATTAGAACTCGACAAAAACTCTCTGGCTGTAGAGATAACCCAGATCCGCCAAATGGTAAGAAATAACCAATACGCTGATGCCCATGCTCACCTTGAAAAGTTGAAGGGTCGTTATCCCAATAACACTATTGTCTTAAATTTATTAAAGAAAACCTATCAACATCTGCAATTATGGACGGCGTTAGATGAACTGCTACCTAAATTAAAAAAGACCAAGCTTATTCAAAATGAAGAGTATCAAACTCTATATTATCAAGTTCAATTAGGAAAAATGGAAGAAATTGGATCTCAAAAAGGCACCAGTGGCTTATTAGCCTATTGGAGCAATTTACCTAAAAAGCTTAAACAAGATGAGAATGTTGTCCGCTTGATGGTTGAGCAACTTATCGAGACTAAAGGCGATTCTGAGGCTTATGTGATATTAAGAGATAGCCTCAAACAATCACCTTCCGCTCTATTGTTGCCACTTCTTACCGAGATCCATTTACCGGATACCTATCCAGCCATTGTTCTATTAGAAGGAATAGTGAAAAAAAGCAAAGATCACGCCGAAGCCAACAGTACACTAGGCCAACTTTACCTTCGTGAACATAAGTGGCCTGAAGCCCAGAATGCCTTTGAACAGTCATTGAAACAACGCGCTAGTGTTACAGATTATTCTTATCTTGCCGATGCTTTAGAGCATCAAAATATGCACCAAGCCGCGGGTGATGTATCCCGCAAAGCGTTAAGTTTAATGACTTCAAAATAGAAATTTAACTCAACAACCAAAACCTAGCCAAGCAAACGGCTAGGTTTTTTTTGCTTAAGATAAACACTCGCTAGAGGGTGTTATACCAATTCCATTTAATATTTGATCAATTTGAATGCGCCGAAAAGACGCTGATCCGTCCTTGGTCGCTTGAGAAAAGGCCATCTATGGCCTTTGACACTTTTCTCTGTACTCAATTTTGAACGCTCATTAAATTTATGGAATTGGTATTAATTAAGATCTTCAGCATAATCAAATGCCTCTGTATTCATCGAAACTCAATCTTTCTAGAATTGGTCACATCCATATCACTCAGAAAAACAGAGCGTCACAGACTAATGTCGCCAAGATACTAAAGCCTAATCAGTTAATCTTCCAGATTGATATAAAGCATCATGCCAGCTCATCTGAAAATTTCTCAAATTACAGAATAGAGCTACATACGGTCGTGATCATGGGGTGTAGGTTGGCATATAGCCGATTTAGCGAATGAATTTGATAACGTAAACATAATCAAACATCTCGGAACTAACTCCAATAGAGCAAGTTTGAAGAGGGTTACACCGGCAGTAACAATGGGTGGCGTTGACAATGGTTTGTTAGAATGCTCAAAAAGGTGACTCGAATGCACTCGCGGGGCTAGATAAACCCAGTTCATTGTTCGTTTTTCAGCTGGTATAAACAACATGAAACTTTGTTTATTTTCATCAAAAAACAGTTACAGAAAATTAAATTCTTAAACGTTAGATATGAAAAAACCCACTGCAAGCAGTGGGTTATCTCGAATAGTGGTGGAGGGATAGGGATTTGAACCCTAGGCCCGCTATTAACAGGCGCCGGTTTTCAAGACCGGTGCTTTCGACCACTCAGCCATCCCTCCACAAATTGTTACCATCTAAAGTCTTATTTGAGTGCTTTATACAGTATTCCATCAGTTTTAAACTGATACTTTTATTCAAGCCTGGCGATGTCCTACTCTCACATGGGGAAACCCCACACTACCATCGGCGCTATTGCGTTTCACTTCTGAGTTCGGCATGGAATCAGGTGGGTCCACAATGCTATGGTCGCCAAGCAATA
>NZ_JAAUWS010000055.1:0-14403 GCF_014694465.1 Vibrio sp. S11_S32
CCACCGATGTTAATCAATACCAACCATTGGATGACAACAACGGCACGGGTGAGAATACCGGTCTTATTACCAACATTGATGATGTGATCTCAGTCGAGTTGCCATTTGAAATCGATGACACCGATGGCGATACGTCGGATGTGACAGTACACGTCAACTTTAAAGATGGCGAAGATCCAACCTTCACCGGCACTACCGATATTGATATCACTGAAACTGATAATAAAGATGGTCCAACTGTCACAACGGGCGATATTGATCTTGATAAAGGCAGTGATGAAATCAAAGAAATTGGCTTTGACCCAGACCAATCCGATTCTGGTTTAGGTGATATTACGGTTAATGGTGGTCAACCGACAGAATATACCGTTGATGGTGACACTATTAGTGTGACGGACATGGATGGAAATGACGTTCTTTCTATCACGCTAAATACCGATGGTACTTACACATTCACTCAATCTGAACCTATCGATCAAGATAAAGGCGATGTGAATCTAGATCTAAACGTTTACGCTATTGATGATGATGGCGATAAAGCAAATGGCGACATTAATATTGTTATTCACGATAGCGATAGTAACGATACTTCAGATACGGTTGTTATTACCGAAGGTGATTTAGAGAATGGCGACAATTATCCTGTAAGTGGTTCATCTAGCGTTGTGGTTGATTCATCAAGTGATGACCTTGATCCTAGTACGTTAGCGGTTGATCCTGCAGCGCTTGATGATTTGATGGGTGACCTTGATCAATTGACCAGTGATGGTCAGGCATTGGTGTTCACCATGACGATTAATGCTGATGGTTCCGTTGATATTTCAGGTGGCTTCCCAGGTTCAGGCGACAGTATTTTAGACATCAATATGCAACCAGTACTGGATGCAGATGGCAATGTGACCTTAACCACAACCGTCACTCAAAATGGCCCATTAGATCACATTGATTTCTCTAGTGACTACATCACAGCTAATGGCGATCAAATCAGTATCGATGTTCCTATGGTGATTGATGATACCGATGGCACAGAAACTAAAATTGATATCACGGTAAACGTCGAAGATGGGCAAGATCCAAGTTTTGGGGATGACTCAGGAGTGGACCTTTCTGATGACGGTAAAATATTCGGCGTCGATTCTGGCTCTGGAAAAATCGATGTTGATACTGGTAGTGATGAAGTAAAAGATGTTCGCTTTGGGCAAGACCAATCTCAATTAGATGATGTCACCAGTAATGGTCAACCAACGACAGTGAATGTTTCTGAAGATGGCACTTGGCTTTCGATCACCAATGATGTCACGGGTCTGCCTGTGATGATCCTGACCATTGATGATAATGGTCAATATAATGTTGTTCAAACCCAACCGATTGATCAGGATAATAGTGAACTTTCAAACCTAGATTTCAATGTCGAAGTGGAAGATGCTGATGGAGATATTGGTAAAGGTACCATCACGGTTCGTGATACTGATGGTGGTAATGCGACTGGTGGTGGTGAGATTGATATCCATACTACTGAAGGTGATTTAACCCCTGATGGTGGTAGCGATAATAGTAATGGTGATGGTTATCCTGTTCATGGTGAAGGATCACCTGTTGTTGTGGAACCGGGAGCGGATGACCTTGATCCAAGTACGGTGCAAATTGATCCTAATTCACTGGATGATCTTATTACTGAATTAGATGCAGAAATTACTACCGCGGGTGGAGAGGCTGTCACTTTTAGCTTTAATCCTGAGACCGGTGTGTTACAAGGCGTCGATAGTAATAATGACCCCGTTCTAGATATTAGCTTAAATGCGGTGCCGACAGATGATGGTGGTGTCTCTATTACCGTCAGTATGGACCAGTTCCAACCAATCGATCACAGCGGTGTCGATGATTCTGGTATGGTGCAATATGATGAAAATAGCGACACGATTACCATCGATTTCCCTATTCAAATCCAAGATACCGACGGTGACTTCTTAGATAACCCGATTGATTTCCACGCTTCAATTACCGATGGGGATGATCCTTTCATTATCAGCGCCGATTCAATTACGGTTGATGAAAGTGCGACGGCAGATGGTTCACACACCGATGTCACGCCAGATGATGGACTGGATCCAACATCAAGCACAACCGGGCAGATCACTGTCGATTCAGGCAGTGATGGGGTCACTCATTTTGCTATCGATGTTAATGCCTTTAATAATCAAAATACCATCACATCGGGTGGAGATAACGTCACACTTGTTGATAATGGAGATGGCACATTCTCTGGTGTCACGGATAACGTTGGTGATGAAGTATTTAATATTAGCTTCTCCGAGGATGGAACTTATACCTTCACTGTGGATGGTGCTATCGATGATCCACTAAACGATGCAACCGGTGGTACATCGGTTTCGATTGATATTCCTATCTATGGTATTGATGATGATGATGGTGATAAGAGTAATACCATTAATGCTAACGTTACCATTAACGATGATGTTCCAGTCGCGCAAGATGTGACTAAAACGGTAACCGAAGGCGATCAGCTAACTGACATGGGTAATATTATTGCCAGCCAAGGTAATGATGGTGCTAGCGTTACAGGAATTGTGGTTGATGGAGAAGTTGTTGCATTGGACACATTGCCGACCGTTGAAGATCAAGATGGCAATACTTATTACCAATATGATGTCAGCAGTGATGATGCTTCAAATCAAGATCTAGGTCAGTTATATATCTCAGCTGATGGCGAGGTGTATTTTAAAGCCAATCCCGAGCTTGTTCATAGTGGTCAAGATTTGAGTGATAAAATCACCTTTGTTATTACCGATGGTGATGGCGATACCGATACTTCCGATGTCACGATTAATGTGAAAGATGACGGTATTACCATCAATACCAATGATAGCAGTGGTCAAGAACAAGCCGGTAATCACACTACTGATCCAAACGATAATGTTGACCCTAACCATAATGTTGATGGTATTCCGGTTAATATGAGTATCGATGTGGGTGATATCGATGAACAAGAATCCCTTGCCCAAGTTACGATTACACCAGAAGGTGAAGCGCATGGTGTATTTGAATATAACGGCGACCCGATCCCAATTAATGCTGATGGATCTGTAACCATTCCAGGCGATGCCTTTACCTTAGTGGATAATGGAGATGGTACTGCAACTTATAAGATGAGTGGCATTACCTTTGTACCAGATGATGATTTCTCAACCAATAATGTTGACTTGCAATTTGATGTGAAGGCTATTGTTAATGATGATGCTGGTACTCATAGCAGCGATGGTACCTTTAGCATTACCGTTGATGGGATTGCCGATACCCCAACATGGAATGAGGATACAGGTACCTATATTGTCGCCAATGAGGATGATGACTCTATTCATGTCCCTGTTGAATTTGATTCAAATGATAGTGATGGATCAGAAAGTCTGATGTATCACGTTAGAATTGAACCTGATGAAAATGGTGATACCCACGGTACGATTGTCGATGGTATTCCTGGAATTGAAGGTCCAGATGAAAACGGTTACTACGATATTCCTGCTGATAGTATTGACCAGTTGGCGATTAAGCCAGATGCAAACTATTCTGGTGATATTAAGTTGGATATCTACGCCACCAGTACCGAAAGCGGGAATGTGGTCGATGGTAAAGGTACCGCGGACTCTGATCACCAAGAAATAGTGATCAATGTTGATCCGGTTGCCGATGATATGACCATTCATGCTGATGCTAATATCAAAGACAACGAAGATACTGCAATTCATTTAGCTGATGTGATCACAGCTAATCCATCTGCAGATACTGATGGTTCTGAAACCTACTTTGTACAACTTTCTGGTTTACCAGACGGCGCAGTAGTTATGGTTAATGGGGAACCAGTTAGCCCGGATGAAAATGGTGTCTATAATATCAATGTCGATGATTTAGATAATGCTGACTTGATCCCACCACCACAAAGCAATGTTGATTTCACGTTTAGCTACAACGGTCTAGTAGTAGATACCGCAACTGGAACTGATGCTGATGGTAATCCTATTTCTGGTGATGACACCAAGGTTATCAACGGTGGTGATATTAATGTTGATATGCATGGTGAAGCTGATGACCCTGTAGTGGTTCTGCCTGATGATAGTGCTTGGGATGTAAGCGATCCTATTGATGGTAGGACGGCGATCACCACCACTATTGGTGAAGATGGCACAGCAACAATCGACTTTAGCTTTAGCTCTGGCGAATACGATCCAAATAACCCTGACGGTGGTGTGGACCCAGATAGTGATACATCAGAGACGTTAACCTTTGGTGCGGGAGACATCCCTGATGGTGTGACTTTCTCGGATGCGGATGGCAATCCACTTCATCCAGTGCTGGTGAGTGCCAATCCGGATATTTACCAACTCGATGTCGATGATCTTAAAGGTCTGCAAATTCATCTACCAGAAAATAGTTCTGAAGATATTACCATTCCGGTACGAATTGTCGTGACCGAGAATGATGGCGACTCTACCTCTATTGATTACGATATAGTAGTGAAGGTTAACCCTGAAGTTGATGGTGTTGGTACCAACGATGATGGCTCTTTGAAGGATTACGATACGGCCACTAGTACCGGCTATGAGGATAATCTGGTTAAATTAAACTGGGATCCAACTTCACAATTAGTTGATGACAGTGAAAAAGTGACAGGATTAACCATTAATGGTTTCCCTCCTGGTTACTCTATTGTAATTGATGGGGAAGAGATTCAACCTGATGTGAATGGTTCAATTACCTTAACCTCTGATCAATTAGCAGAAGCGATGATTGACACCGATGGTGATGGTAATGGCGATGGTATTTATTTAAAAATGCCAGAAGATTCGGATGTGGATATTCACTTAACCACCGATGTGACTATTTCGGATCAAGAAGCGGATGATCCGAATGCAGCAACCAATGTTATTCATGGTGATATTGATGTTGATGTTGATTCTGTGGTCGAAGGTGACGGTCATCTTGAAGTCGATGATAGCGATGGTAATGCGATCACCGATCAAGATGGTGATGGCAAGGCTGATATCTACGAAGACTCAGATACCAGCAATGAGATTCATCTTACTACCAATGAGCTGAACGGTGGCAGTGATAGCATTAATTGGATCAATGATGATGGTTCGAGTACCGAAGACGTCACCAAAGTCATCATTAAATTTAATGGTGTTGATGTCGATGCCAATGGTAACAGTATTGTTTATGATGATAATGGAAAAGCCTATGATGTGAGTGATTTTTTCATTCCAGGCGCGACCAATAATGGTGATGGTAGTTTTACTATTACCCAAGATTCCATCGATGACATCGTCATTAAAGCACCACCTGGGTTTGATGGTTCGATAGACATTACTATTTCAGCTGAAGTCATCGATCACGGTGATAATGATGAAGGCGATATCAGCAAAATAGTGACCGAAGATTCAGATATCACTCTTCACTTTAATGGAAGCGACGGTGGAGGCGGTGGTACGCCATCTGAAGCCGCTGATATTGATGTGAACCCTGACGTAACCACAGATGGAGTGGAAGATGGTAGTGTTAATCTTGGTGATTTAATTTCAGGTAATGTTGTCATTCATACTGACGATAACGATGGTGATGGAAAAGGCGATCAAACTAATGATACGTTTTCGATTGCGATTGATTCCGCAGATTTGCCGGAAGGTACGGTTATTAATGGTATGACTTATAACGAGTCTACTGGGCAATATGTATTCTCAGTGACACCAGATGCTGACGGTAACGTCGATCTCAGTGACATCACAATGGACTTACCACCAGATTATGCAGGTACAATTGACTTCCCTGTTGTGATCACTGAAACCGATAACGAAACGGGCGATACCAACTCTGATACCATGAATATCAATGTTGATGTAACGCCAGTAGCCGACGACCCAGTGATCACTATTGATGGGACTGGAGATGAAGACAGCATTATTACACTTGATCTGAATGCTGCATTTGGTGATCAAAATAATGATGGTCCAGATAATGGTGGTCAGGAGTCTTTTGGTGATTTCACCTTAACGGTCGATCCTGATCAAGGTCAATTTGTTGATGCTAATGGTAACCCGATTGGTAATGAAGATGGTTCTATTACCATCTCAGATATTGATCAACCAATTTACTTTAAACCTGCAGATGACTTTAGTGGTAAGGTCGATGTAAACATTAAAACCGATGTGACCGATGATGCCAGCACTGGTTCAGATACTAAGCAAATTGATACTGATGTGAGTTTTGATGTTATCGCCGTTAATGATGGTGTAGACGTTGATGGCACCGATAATATTCATGGTGATGAAGATGGCAATATTCCGCTAGATTCCATTACGGGTGATCTTATCGATACAGATGGCTCTGAGCATATTGTTTCCATCAGTATTTCAGATTTACCTCCTGGTTTTACAGTTGAAGGCGGGGCCAATTTAAGTGATGGTATTTGGGCTCTGACTAACGTACAAATCAATGAAGATGGCAGCTTTGATTTATCAGGATACTCGATTAATCCGCCTGATGATTTCAGTGGTGATGTGACCATTACATTGAAAGTCGTTACTCAAGAAGATTCTCTAGATGAACCAGCAGAAAATGATATCCCGATCACTTTCCATGTTGATCCACACGCGGATGCCGTGAATACCAATGTGGTAACCGAAGCGTCAGGTGATGAAAATGGCGATATTGTGCTGCACTTTAATGCGCATGATGTGGATGATGCTGCAACGGGTGGTAGTGATTCGAATGTAAATGAAGATGCGCCAGAGCAAGTTCAGATTACCATTTCGAATGTACCAGAAGGAGCAACGTTTGCTTTCCCTGAGGGAGAATCAGGTAGCATTACAACTAATCCAGATGGCAGTGTTACCATTATTTCTGATACCTCGGATTTAGATAGTATTATATTTAATCCAGGTGATGCCAACTCCGATAATTGGGATGGACAGTTAAACTATGTCATCCAAGGTAATGATAATGGCGTGACTGACGGTCCGACCACCAATGGTACGATTAACGTTGATGTAACACCTGAAAATGACGCAGCAGAAATATCAGCCCCAGATTCAGTTGATGCCGATAATGCCGATGGTGTGACCACGATTACTGGCATACAGATCAGTGATATTGATGCAGATGAAGGAAAAGGAGACTTTACCGTTGAGCTAAAAGCGGAGAATGGAACCTTATCTCTGCCTGAAGGTACCGATACTTCTGGGATAAATATTACAGTTGAAGATGACGGAACTTACAAAGTCACGGGATCATTGGATGATATTAATGCAGTGCTAGCAGGCGGAGTAAACTACACGCCAAATGATGGCTTTAGTGGTGATGATAAGATTGATATCAAGACAACCGATAATGGTGACGCAGATGGTAATAACCAACTCGTGACTAACGGTACTATTGATATTAATGATGTTGTGGCACCGGATGTATTTGAAAGCCAGCAGTCTGCACCTGCAGCGCCAGCGAGTATTCCACAAGCGGCAAGTTTAGGGGCTGATTTACGTAATGTATTGAACTCATCACAACAAGTGAGTGCAGCTAATGCGTCAACCATAATGCCACTAGCGGCGTTATTACTGACAGCAGCCGTGGCGGCGCAAGATGGTGAGACTCTGACTCTTGGGCATATGCAAGGTGCACAAGTGGTTGATGCGGATAATCAACCTTTAGGTAGTGTACAAGCTGATGGCTCAGTTGAATTAACCGCTGATCAAGTGGCGATTGCATATGTACAGCATTTAGAGTCTGGCACCACGCCAAGCTTTAGTGTTACCACCAAAGATGCCGACAACCGTGTGGTGAGTGAACATAAAGTCGAAGCAGGCTTTACCACCTCTGGTTCAACTGCTGGTGAGAATGTGGTTCATCATGCTGCTGATCATGTAAATCATGCTGATGCCGCCAACAATGTTGCCGATGAACATGCTCAACTGGCGGCAGTCGGTGAGGCTCTACATGCAGCAGAAGGGCACGATGCCGCGGCATTGTTAGCCGCAAACCCTGATGTAGCCGAAACGCTACATGAGCAAGCAACCGATGGTGTTCATGCATTAACCGATGACTTACATGCGATTGTCGATCAAGCGACAGCGTTAGATAATAATAGTATGTCGACAGATGCAGAACAGCATTTGCAACCAGGTATGGAGCATGACAACACGCTCAGTACCTTGACAGATGATGCCCATACTAATCCAGACTTAGCACCTGCATTTGATGAGCACAGTTCTGATAACACCTTAGATGCTCAAGCAGATAATGATCAGCATGATATATTCGCCACCGATAGTGACGATGATTCACATTCGGCAGACACCATGTTGCCTGAAGGATTATTTGATATTCACGATATTGCCAGTGACATTGGTGAACATCATGCTCTAGCCGATTTAGCCAGTGACGGTGGATTGTTTGGTGAGGAGCATGAGTATGGATTGTTAGGTGAATCGCATGATGGAGGTCTGTTTAATGATTCATCAGACGGTGGTTTATTTGGCGAATCGACTGAAGGCGGTTTATTTAGTGATGCTGCTGACCATGGCTTGTACGGTGATATCGCCGCTTCAGGAGATGGCGATGCACATGATGGCGTGATGTCGAATGAGCATGCTAACCTTGATATGTCTGATTTGTTTAATCAAGATGGCAGTGAAAGCCATGATGATATGGATAAATTATTAGGTGATGCAGCCCCATCAGAAGCGTCTGATATAGGCAAAGCAACGGAAGCCAGCAGTGATGATTTGGCTTCAACTCAGCACCTTGATCATGCAAATGTCTCTGGTTTTGACTTAGACGTTTCAGGTGTTGAAGATACTAGCTCAGCCGGTCATATCATTAATGATCTGTTCAATTCAAGTAACTTTAACCCTGACTCTTAATCGTCATTGAGCTTGTCGAATAAGTGTTAATTAATAAAAACCAGCACTGAGAGGTGCTGGTTTTTTTATTTATAGAGCATACGGTTTTGACTCACTCTGATGCAATGTATTAAGTTATTTATTAATGCTGGGGGAGTGCGGTAATTGGCCTAATTCATTTAGCATAGTGTCGAGTCGGTTAAAGATACGTTCACCATCCATGCCTAAGCCGTTATGTTCATATTCATTGGTCATCCAAGCTTTACTGTTAGGTATGTTACTTAAGGTATGACGAGAGTAGTCAAATTCAACATACATATCATCGACATAAACTGCGCAAGCGATAGGAACAGTATTGTTTGCGAGAACATCTGGTTTATACAATGCTGGCCAATCGGATTTTTCTGCTAATAATTGCGCGGCTTGTTTGAGTGCTTTTAAGCAGATGAGTTGCTCAAACATCCAAGGGAATACCATTTCTCCAGTAAATAAAAATGGCTGTCCCTTTTGGTAATTAAACTCTGGATATTGTTGACGCATGCGATGAGCTGACCACAAAGATGCGGTGTCGCCATTGTCGTTTTGAGCAGTGGGTTGGCAGTAGATTGATTCATGCAAAATAGCATAAATAGGATTGGTTTGATGGGCTTGCTCATTTAGCATCGCATTTAAAAAGTCATAGCTAAGTTCAAGCTTTCCATCTAACTCGACAAAAGCACGTTCGAGTAAATAATACATTGGCAGTACGGCGTGACCTTGACCGAAATTAATGCCGATCAATTGGAATTGCTCAACGGTAAAATGCTGACCGTTAGGGAGTGTGACATGATGCTCGAGGAGGTGATTTGCGATACGCTGGCACAATAATTGAGCCTGTGGAAATTGCTCAAAGAAAGCGTGATTTTTTTGTTTTACTCTTGCATAGGTTGCTTGGTAAACACTGTCTGCATGTTGAGTAATAGAAGGTATTCCTCCGGTGATATGTGAGCGACTGAGACTGTGTGGAAATAATGAAAGATAAGTGAGAGAGCAAAACCCACCAAAACTCTGCCCTAGTATTGCCCATTGTTTAATTTTGAATTTTTCTCGAATCGCTTCGGCATCCCTCACAATATTATCGGCGCGAAAATGGCTTAAATATTCACATTGTTGTTGAGCGGTTTTATCTGCCCAATGTGACTGAGTAAATGTTTGATGGGTTAATGGCGTGCTTAGCCCTGTGCCACGTTGATCAAGTAATAACACTCGATATTGTTGCAGTGCCGCTTTTAACCAGCCCGATTGACCACTGGTGCGAGGAGAAGCAAAGCCAGGACCACCTTGAAAATACACCAGCCAAGGTAAATCTTGATGCTGCTTATCTACTAATACCAATTCGCGTGCATAAACTTGAATGGTTTCATCCGGTGTTACAGATGCCGCTTCTGATGCTTGTTCTTGTAAGTATTGTTGGGGTTGATAGCAAAGCGGTAGGGTGAATACATGTGGGGTATAAACAACACCTTGATCGATAAATGGCATTAAAATTTCAGACGGTAAATGCACGATGAGTTCCTTTGATGGCAAGTAATGAGTCATCTACAATATCAAACCTGCTCAAATGTTTCTGGTGTTACTTTACGCGAGAGAGTATTTATAATTTATGGTAGATTTACTTTCTTGCTCATCAACGCACTTAATTTTGTAGGTTCCTATGTCATCACTGCGATTGCTTTTTTCAACATCAACTGACCCGTTATTTAACTTAGCAGTGGAAGATGCGATTTTTCGTTCCATGTCAGCCACACAAAAGGTGCTATTTTTGTGGCGTAATGATAATACGGTGGTGATTGGGCGGGCGCAAAATCCGTGGAAAGAATGTAATACTCAACGGATGGAACAAGATGGCATTACCCTTGCGAGACGTCAAAGTGGTGGTGGCGCCGTGTTTCATGATCTCGGTAACAGCAATTTTACCTTTATGGCGGGTAAACCGGAATACGATAAGAGTATCTCAACTCAAATCGTATTAGATGCTTTAACTCAACTTGGCATTCAAGGCAAAGCAACAGGGCGAAATGATTTAGTGGTGGATACTGAACAAGGTGTGCGCAAGTTCTCAGGCTCTGCTTACCGTGAAACCCTTGATCGTGGCTTTCATCATGGCACTATTTTATTAAATGCCGATATGAGCCGTTTAGCTAATTATCTCAATCCAGATCCTAAAAAACTGCAAGCCAAAGG
This sequence comes from Vibrio sp. S11_S32, assembly GCF_014694465.1. NCBI lineage: Bacteria > Pseudomonadati > Pseudomonadota > Gammaproteobacteria > Vibrionales > Vibrionaceae > Vibrio > Vibrio sp. S11_S32. The sequence continues at coordinate 11,130 of NZ_JAAUWS010000055.1, forward strand.
CATTACTTCTGTGCGTTCTCGAGTGATCAACTTGCAACAAATTAATGATAGCGTAACCCATGACGCATTATGTCATGCACTCACTCAAGCGTTTTTTGCCTATTACGGTGAAACGGTCGAGCCAGAATTTATTTCACCTGAGGCGATGCCAGATCTGCCTAACTTTACCGCCACGTACGAGAAACAAAAAGATTGGCATTGGAATTTTGGTAATACCCCTGAGTTTACTCACCATATTGACGAAAGGTTTACGTGGGGTGGGGTAGAATTACATTTCAATATTAAAAAAGCGCATATCGACGAAGTGCAAATTTTTAGTGATAGCTTAGATCCTGCGCCATTAGAAGCATTGCAGGTGGCATTGCATGGTCAGTTGTACAATGCACAAGGCATCAATGCGGCGATTGATTATGTCGATAACAAATATCCCACTAATCATGCAGAAATGGAGCAAGTGCGACAATGGTTGTTAATTCAACTGGCGTAATATGTTGAGAGGGTGATTGGCGGTGGTGATGCTCTTCTCTGGGGTAATAATGGGGGGAGCAGGGGGCATATTTTCAACCTCACTGCCCATATATCGTCATCACGCTGAATGTGAAAATGCCGTTAACACAATGGGGTTAGCTATTTTTCAATAAGTTAGTTCGTAACATTGAATTATTTTTAAGTTTTTTTAAATAACTATGTACATTTGAGATGAAGGGTGTATTATACACCTCGCTGCAAAGAGTTATTATGTAAAGTAAAAGTAGATTCATTAGATACATCTTCGTAACTGTTTTTGTTCTCTGTGTTCCCTTAGCTTCAAATTAATAACATGCTTTAAAGCACACCGTAATGTTACGGTATTCTCATAAATTGCATGTAATGCATAAAATATAAGGGACATAATATGTCTAAAACAACTGGTATCGTTAAATGGTTTAACGAAGAGAAAGGTTTCGGCTTCATTACTCAAGACAACGGCGGCGCTGATGTATTCGTACATTTCCGTGCAATCGCTTCTGAGGGTTTCAAAACTCTTGCTGAAGGCCAAAAAGTGTCTTTTGAAGTAGAACAAGGCCAAAAAGGTCTTCAAGCTGCGAACGTTGTTCCTGCTTAATAAATTGATTTTTTAGCTGTTAGTTTACTAGACGCTGAAAGATATATAAACGCTGGCATTAGCCGGCGTTTGTTTTATCTAAATATCAATAGCTTCGTATGCCAGTAATGGTTTGAAGTCGCAACAAGCAACACTGAAATAGAAACAAGAAAAAAAGCACAAGCCAAGATAATCAATTTATATTCTTCAATACATAACTTGAAGAAACAGTGAAAAATTAAACATTCCAAACATCTGCGTTATTGTAAATGTCTCATGTTGTATTCGGTTCACTAAGCTCCCCTCGACAACCCATATAAGCGTTCATCGACAACAGCTCAAAAAGATAAATTCTGCTTATCCCGGCTTAATCATAGGGTTTTCCCTCTGCACCAGATAGTATCGCGTTTTAACGTAATACACAGGAGCGAGGAGTAAACGATTATAATTAAATAAAAGGGTTAACTATGTCTCGTTCAAGCGGCAGAAAGCGTTTTTGGTTCCAAAACAAACGCGTTCAAAATCAAGTATCAAAATAGTACCGTCTCTCGTTTATAACCGTTGATAGGTACACTCTTCTTTCGAAGAAAATGAAGCACATCATTTCATTATGGTGTGCTTTTTTAATGTCTTGAGAAAACTATCATTTTGATTTGATTTAAACCAATTACATAAATTTAATGATCGTTCAAAATTGAGTACAGAGAAAAGTGTCAAAGGCCATGGATGGGCTTTTCTCAAGCGATCAAGGAAGGATCAGCATCTTTTCGGGTATTCAAATTGATCAAATATGAAATGGTATTAGTTTAGGTTACTGATTTCCCAGTATGCAATCACAGTTATCACCGTAAGGTGGTACTACATTAAGCCCGATAGATTTTTGCGGTCAATAGAAATTCACTAAGCTAATTGAGAAGAGTGAGCGCCCTAACAAAGCGGGGTAGATTTAAGCCATACCGGCATGTTAATCAGCCATTTTTCGTTGTAATTATGCTTATAAAATAGACTTAAGTTGTTGTTAGATCACACTTGTTAGATGAATTTGATGGGTTTATCCGCATCCAGAAAATTAACTGATTTCTTTTGCATAAAAGGGTGTACTTATCCTGAAAACCTTGTATTATCTATCTCGTTCTAAAGCGTTATTAATTGCTACAAAGTAAAAGAAGAATCTTAGATACATTTTCGTAACTGTTTTTGTCCTCTGTATTTCCCTTAGCTTCAAATTAATAGCACTTTATAGCACACCGTAATGTTACGGTAATTTCATAATTTGCATTTAATGCATTAAAAATATAAGGGACATAAAATGTCTAAAACAACTGGTATCGTTAAATGGTTTAACGAAGAGAAAGGTTTCGGCTTCATTACTCAAGACAACGGCGGCGCTGATGTATTCGTACATTTCCGTGCAATCGCTTCTGAGGGTTTCAAAACTCTTGCTGAAGGCCAAAAAGTGTCTTTTGAAGTAGAACAAGGCCAGAAAGGTCTTCAAGCTGCGAACGTTGTTCCTGCTTAATAAATTGATTTTTTAGCTGTTAGTTTACTAAAAGCTGAAAGATATATAAACGCTGGCTTATGCCGGCGTTTGTTTTATATGAAGAACAGCAAACTTTCCAACCACCCGCGCTACTGTAAAATCTCATGTTGTACTCGGCTCACTAAGCTCTCCTCGATACCATTCAAAAAGAAAAATGCAACTTACCCCTAATTAAACATCGTTTTTTCATTTATACAAGATAGTGTCACGTCTCGACCTCATATATATACCCGTCTTACTTGAAGCTGCAGCTTTGTTGGCTGCGCTAACTCACCCCAATCACTTAGGCAAGCTAAGCTCATGGGGCTTCGTTTACTTGCCGCCTCACTGCAACTTCAATTACTTTGGGTATATTAGTGAGAAATAAACATTAAATCTCTTATTTTGTATGAATTTCCCATACTGAAAAGCTCAAAAAACACGCAAAACGATTGATTTCAATGATGCTAATTATTCTGGTCAAGCCCAATAGGACACCTGACTTTGTAATTTTTCATAGTCGATTTGCGTTAAATCACCAAGCGTAGTATGCAACCTTTCATGGTTGTAATACCGGATATATTCTTCAACATCTTCTTTCATTGCATCACGCGTTAAATAAACCACATTGAGTAGCCATTCATTTTTCAAGCTACCGAAGAACCGTTCGA
>NZ_JAAUWS010000056.1:0-13148 GCF_014694465.1 Vibrio sp. S11_S32
CAAAATCAGGAAATGTTATTAGGTTGTTCCATATTAAATCGCTTCACTCATCTCGGCATGCCCAATAGCTACCGAGTTGCCTGATCACGCTCAAAGACAACTAAGATTGAGTATTGCAACAAAGCCGAAAACAGTAGGGACACTTTTGGATGCAATGGACTTGGGATACTGCGGATCGACTGTTCAGCCTTTCATGACGTATTTCCATAGCGATATTGACGCCTTTGAATGGCGCTCTGGTGTTATGGAGCAAATATTCTATCCAATGAACATCTTGAGACGAATAACCAACACTTCAACTGGTAGTCAGTGGGGGACACTTTACCCGAGAACAGGATGGACAATGAATAGTTCACCATATATCGGTGCCTCTGTTGCTGCATTACGGGCAGCAACCATTGCAACCGAAAATCAGGGCGACACTCAAGGCTTACATCTTTATACCGCCATGCCAAAGAATATAAACGGGGCAAGAAAATTAGAAGATCCGAAAGTTGACCAGTCCAACGGGAAATGGCAACCAATGAACATCGGTGAGAGTTACATGCAGAAATGCTCAACGTTCCCAACGCCAAATATCAACATTGGTGTTGGTACAAACGAACCAATCAAACTCGGTAGAGCCTATTATTATACTTTGTGGCGAAAATACACTTGCTGCACCAGAGAGGGAAGTTCGTTAGTTTCAGCAATCTATTAGTAAAACCGAGCAACCATAAACAAAAAACTCCTCATAACTAGGGGAGCTTTTCATTTGAGGAGGTATTTACTTAGAGTTAAGAAGTTCTTTTATGGGGATATTGGTTTGCAAGTGAGTGTAGATAAGAAATCGAGCTGGTATGGACTCTAACTTTTGATAGAACCCTACAGCGGCCACATCAATCGCCAACTTTTCCGCTAAAGTATCAAATGACTTTGCTTCTAACATATCCATTAGGTTCGAAATAAAGACCGAGCCGGTTGGATAATCAAATCCTAATGCGTTCATTCCTGTAGGAACAGTCGCCTTATCACCATGAAACACATTCTGCTTACCTGTTATGACTGCAAAGTTACCGTTATCCAAAGCGGCCACCTTGTAATCATAAGCAATCATATTGTTAATCTGATTAGAAGCAGTTGCATTACCGGAAATATTTGAGGCAGATATAAGCGCCTTTCGGTTTCCACTAAATAGATGCGCAAGAACATCTTCCAAGGGGAACGCTTCAATGCCATCAATCTGTAAGTCTTTCTGAGATTTTATTGCCATAAAGAAGCAAACCTCCACTAAAAATAAGAAATAATACAATTAGAATAACACAAGTGTTATGCAATACAAGTATTACACATCGTGCACCACCAGCTGACATAACCGCCTAAATTCCACGTTTATCAAGATTGCTATTAATTTAAGCAAAACGAATGAATAAATGGATAGGTCATGGCTAAACATCACAAACTCACACTTTTAAGCTTGTTACTAATCAATGTAAGCGCAAGTGCCTACGCTGCTAACTCAAACAATCTCGGGTATATGATGACTCGCTCATCATCATCATCTTCAGCTGAGCGCGAAGCGCTAGAAATGCTCATTGTGAACCCAAGGGAGAACCCAACCCCAATACTCGAAGTTGACGGGTACAAACCAAGGTCAAGATGGGATGAACTGGGGAAAGCCAAGGTAGATACTTTTGGCCAATGTGGAAAGTTCGATCCCAACTTATCAGTTTTGAATTCTTTCGATGATGGCAATCTAAACGTTCTATTTAATAACGTTATTACATCAGCCGTGTCTTCTGTTCAGGGCTTTGCGGGTCAGCTAATGAAAGAAATGAATCCCGGCTTTTATGAGTTTTTAGAGAACGGAATCGACCTTGGATACAACGATTATTTGAGTGCGCTTCAGTCTTGTGAAGAAATGCAGAAGTTCATCAAAAATGCTCCTGAGAACATGATGAAGTTTACTAGCCAGCAAGAAGAAATGGCCACCTACAGCGAAAAAGGGAACGTTGACATTATCGACTTAACCCGAAGTGGATCAAGGTTGAATGGCGATTCTGGCGTAACCGGTGTTACGGGTAGTAAGTTTGGTGGCGCGGGTCAGCAACCTTTAAAAGTAGTCGCACAAACCTCACTGGCCGGATACTGCGGATTAACCGAAACCACAACAGGTGAATGCTCCGAAGTGGTAGGAACCAACGTTAGCGGTAACGGTAAGGGAACATCATCTACCTCAATCGAAAAGATTTTTACCACAAACCAAGAAGCTGAAGATTTCGCAGTGGAACTGTTAGGGGAAACTAATTACCGAACCTGTACCGGTTGTGAAACGATCAGAACCACGCCACCACAATCTATTGCTCAGCTGGTTGAGAAAGAGTCGATTGATTTGATTGAGAAGCTAACCGAACTAACGGAGGCCAACAACATTACCCAAGAAGTATTAGATGAAGTGAGCGCACCAAATTATCAAATCTCAGAATCAACTATCACTGCATTGCGAGCAGAGCAATTTGACACAAGAACCGTATTCATTGAGCGCCTAGCATTCGATGTGGCCAGTTCAAAAACAATCGACAAGATTATAGCTACCCGACAAATCTTATTAACCGGTCGCTCAAATGCAAACATCACCGGCAATGAAGCAATGATGATGGAAGTTAACAGTAAGCTGAATGCTTTAACTGAACAAATTAACAATTTCCAACAAGAGATAGCGTTACGTGAATCAATTAATAGCAACACACGATTAATCTTGAACGAAAGACGTTTCCGCTCACGAGGCACTAAAAACGAAAGTACATTATTGACCAATTAAGGGATAGAAGATCATGCTAACCAATGAACCAACCGATCTATTCTTCATTCCACTGGCAAACTTTATGTCTGGGCAAATATGGGACTTAATTCTACAAACAAAGCTCTATATTATTCCGTTCATTATAACGCTGGTGGTATTAGCGAATGAGGCGCGAGCCGCGGGTGCTGATGAGGGGACGCCAGCAATACAAGCCTTTAGAAAGTTCGAAGCTAAGGCTTGGGCTATGCTTGTTATCATTCTCTTTGCTGTGCAACCGTTCTCATTTTCTTCACCAGAAACTTATCGAGATATTAAGTATAAAAGCTACTCATGTTTAGCTGGTGGATTAGGTACGTACCTAACAGTAGATCAGTTATCACGCAACCCAACAGTACAATCTATTGAGGGCGCAAATCCGTCACTATGGAACGCGCTCATGAATATGTTCTCAACGGGTGTCACGAATGCGGCCATTCATGCAATCCCTTGTGATGTTCAAGAGGGCGAAAATAGCCTACGAGTGGCATTAATGAATGCTCAAGAGGATCTGCCTGATGGGGATGCTTATCAGACTACTTTAGAATACAACATGCAATGTTATAACCCCGCGATTAAGCGTTTAAGCGATCTATCTCAAATGTCTAACAATAGTCAGTCACAAATTAATATGTCAGACCTTTCATTTAATAGTGACGCGATTAGAACCGCGCTAAACGGAATGAATATTGATGGGTACACAAACAAGCTGACGGCAACGGTGAAGCTGCCTGAGTTTTCAGAGAAAAATTGGTATGGTTATACGGCAACCAAGGTGGACTGTACCACTCTAGGTGATAGCTTGCATACCAAGCTTGTTAACTACACAAAGGTTAGTGACAGAGCCAGTGATTATTCAGCAATCAATCGAAGATCTAATGCCACACAAGCTGAAAACGATGATAGCAATGCCAATTCTCTTTATAACAACGTTATGAGGCATGAGGGCGTGAAATTCACTACTAAATTGATGGGTGGCCTTGATGGGGCGGTAGATGGAAGCGCATCGGGATTTGGTATGACAACATTATCACCAGCGGGGGGAGCATTGGAAATAGCGTCAGCAAGTGGTGATGTACTAGACGTTGCTGGAAACATGATAAGAAACACAGTAACTACCGCATCAAACCTAATAGGCGTAGCCGTAGATTCTACAAAAGTTCTTCAGTATCAGATAACTGCACCGTTAGTTATTTCAATAGCAAAAATGCTTTTGATAATTGCATTTCCATTAATGATGTTATTAACGGGATTCAACGGAAACTTATTGCTAGTCTCAACGATTGGATACTTTGCTATTGAGTTCTCCAAGTTTACCTTTGAACTAGGGGCTTACCTAGATGAATCGTTAACGTCATTCTTATTCAACATCACATACTTAGACCTACCTGAAGGCATGCCGGTATCAATGATGAAAACAATATCCACTTCCATCAACCTGATAGGGCAAATGGCTAACTATGGACTTGTGGCGATCTGGCTTGTATTTGTTGGTTGGATGGGCGTTAAACTATTTGGTTCGATGGGTATGAGTGATTCAGCGGGTCAACAGGCGGCATCTACAGCCCGCTCTGGTGTTTCGTTAGTATCATCAGCAGGAACATCAATGGCAACTAAGGCGGGAACAAAAATTGCCTCAAACTTAATGAAATAAACCCCCAAAAAAAAGGGACACAAACAATTTGTGTCCCTTTATCTGCACCATTTAGATAGTGAAATCATAAAAAACTAATCCTCATCGAATGAATTGAACGCATAAGAACGACCATAAATCTTTTTGTTTCGCTTTTTTTGATAGTAAGACTTTCCGCCAAATGCAAACACCAGAAAGAATAAAGAAAACGGGAAGAACAATACAACCGCTATACAAAATAACAATACTTTAAAAAACTTCTTCATAATTCCTCACTTAGCTTTTTTCATTGCACGTTGCAGCTTAGCTATTTCAATCTTTTTGTACTTGAGTGGTAATGACTCTATCCACATTAGGTGCGCATCTTCACGACTAACACCATCGGGAACAACAAAAGGGTAGCTGTCAGTATAGTGCTTTCCTTTCAATTGTTTGGCAAAATAATAAGCCAAGTACAAACCGCAAGCTAAACCAATTAACAAAAACTCATTCATAATACACCTATATAAAAATACTTTTTCAATTTATATGCTAATTATAATACAAGTGTTATAATTACACAATCATTAACTATGATACACATCACAATTTTCACGTCTAAAGCATGAGTGACACTTACTAGATTTTTTAATGTTTGGTTTTTCTCCACGTCGGATCATGTTTATGTATGCGATCTCTTTTTTTACCTTTCGATAAAGCGAGGCAGAAGATTGTGACAGCCTAACAGGGTGTACATCACTCTTTGTGACCAAGAAACCTGCGTTAACTGGGTAGCCGCACTCTCTTGCTGAAATGGCGCTTGCGTACATCTGCTTATCATCAGAAGAATAATGACCTTTATATCTTGATTTATGCTCAACCAAAGTACATCTAAAAAGGGAGGTTTTAAAAATAAAGTCAGGCTTAGAACTAAGTTTATACTTATGACTTAATAGAACAGGGTGCTTGTTATCGTCAATGTAGACGAGCTTTCCCCGAAAGCCAAAATTGGTCATTGGCAAGGTAAGCTTATAAAGATGGTTAACAATGTAGAAAACCATAAACACCACAATCAGAGTAATCAGCACGAAAGTGAGTACGGGTAAGTTTAACTCCATAATACAGCCTTAAATATAATAATACTTGTATTATATTGAACAGGATTAAAGGCGATTTTGCAAGCCTTAATTATAACCGTTCAAAGGATAGTAACGATTAGGGGGGTAATCTTATTAATTCATGCGGTGGACGTAGCTCTAATTTTTAATCATTAAACAAAGACTCACCACCAATCAAAGGAATTATCCGACACAGCACTGACTCATAATCCTCTTGAGTGGTAGAGTCCAATATCTTCAACTCACGACCACTCCATTTCAGTGTATGTAGCGAGCTAGATATAATCACTGCTTGCTCCCCTGAAATGGTAATAGGAACGTTAGCAATAGAACCTCGTTCACTTTATCCGACATAACAGCCAACAAGCAATCCAGTTTGAAAGTTATAGGTTTTGTCAGATAACACAAGCACAGAATTGAGACTGCCAATATCATCGGCAAAAGTAACAACTTCACCTCTTTCGGGTGTCAGGGCTATCAGGGGCATAAAGAGGATCGCTTCAGACATTTGTTACTCCATTGAATAAATTCGAATGCACAAGATTATTTGCTTTTTACACCTTAAAACTCATCAGCGTGGGCGCTATATGAGTCAAGTCCGTTAAGTAATTCACTTTCCGTAAATGGGGATTTTTTTGCTTGCTTACGATAGGCGTAATGGTGATCTTATTACCATCAAGTCTCACATCTACCTCTGAGCCATCTTTTAAATCAAGCTGCCGAATAAATGACGAGGGGATAATGCAACCACGGCTATTTCCGATCGTTCTAATCTTTGTTTTCATCTTACTCGCCCGTTTGGTTGGTACATTGTTATAACAAATCGATTCTATTGGGTTAAAAAAGACTGTCCACAACTCATAACAAGTGTCGGCGGACAATAATTATAAATAGTATGTTACATGTAACTAAAAGTTAGATTGAAAACTTAGAAACAACAGTGTTGATGAGGTTTCTAAGCTGATTAGCTAACATGCTTCTTTGCCCAATTATTAGCTAGACCAAATACTCTACCTTCAGTTTTTGCTGCAATTTTCAATTGCATATTCATGCACCTTTAATTTATCGCTCTTCAGCTAAAATTAATAAGGCCATTTCAGTAGTCATACAGGAGATAGCGTATGTGGACGAAGAAAGGTCATTTAACTGGGCAGAAAAAGCCCTTTAAGCTTGAGGATATCTGGCGTATCCGTACCAGGCTCGAAATCGAAGGTAATATTATGGAGTTGGCTCTGCTCAACCTCGCCATCGATTGTAAATTACGTTCATGTGATTTGCTCAGAATGAAAGTTCGAGATATTTCATCGGGTGGTGTTATTCAAAATAGAGTTCTTTATCAACAGAGTAAAACGGAACGTGAGGTTCAATTTGAAATAACTTCTCGTACAGCTCAATCATTAACACAGTATTTAATGCAAAGTGGCTTATCGTCATCAAGTTATATATTCCCTAGCCCTCGTAAGAACGGGAGACCTATGAGCTATAGCTGCTATGCAACTATAATTCGCCGCTGGGCGTCACAACTTGGTTATGACTATTACCTGTATGGTACTCACTCTATGCGAAGAACAAAGGCAACCTTGATCTATGCACGAACGAAAAACATCCGAGCCGTACAGCTATTGCTTGGTCACGCCAAGTTGGATAATACAATTCGTTATTTAGGGGTAGAGATGGAAGATGCCCTTAATATATCTGAGGATATAGAGTTGTAACATTATTGTGTTAAAGCCATGCGCATGAGCAGGTGGTAGATTGGATAATGAGCAAATTAGATAGCAAATTAAGGCAGTTCGGTTTATATTAATCACAGTTTTGTCAATTTTATAAACCAAGCCATTGCTGAGAGGATACCATGTTTGCAGAGCGCCTAGAACGAGCCCGCAAGGCTGCCGGGCTATCAATGAATGCATTAGCCAGCGAAGTTGGCCTATCCGCTAACGCCATTAAAAAGTACGAACATGGCACGACTATGCCCTCTTCTTCAAATCTACTTAAGCTTGCAAAAGCGCTAGATGTGCGCAGCGAGTACTTCTTTCGGCCGAACAAGGTGAAGTTAGAGGGTGTTGAGTACCGCAAGCGTGCGAGCACACCAAAGAAAGTGTTAGACCGAATCAATGGTGACGTATTAGACCAAGCTGAACGCTGGCAGGAGCTCTTAGAGCTTTATCCGGACTCGGTAAAACCGATCCCTGAGTTTGCTCTACCTGATGAACTTCCAGAACAAATCTTTAGCTTAGAACAAGCGGAAGACTTGGCTATTCAGATGCGCCATGCTTGGGAGCTAGGGCTAAACCCTATTCACGATATGATCGATACCCTCGAAGCTAAGGGCGTGATGATTATTACCACGGATGTGGAAACAGATAAGAAGTTTGACGGTTTAGCGGGCAAGATTGGTAGCACTCCTGTAGTGGTGATCTCTACCGCCCAAAGTGGTGACCGTCAGCGCTTCACCTTGGCCCATGAACTTGGGCACTTAGTCGTGCATGGTCGTTTAGCTGAAGGGATTGATGAGGAGAAGGCTTGTAATGCCTTTGCTGGTGCATTTCTTTTACCTACCCAATCACTTATTGAACACTTGGGTGAAAAGCGCCGTCATATTGAACCGCGTGAATTACTGATGCTAAAGCACGAATACGGTATTAGCATGCTAGCGGCACTGTTTCGAGCTGGCCAATGTGGAATAATTACGCCTGCGACTCAGAAAAACCTATTTATGCTGTTTAGCAAAAATGGCTGGCGAACGGAGGAGCCAGGAAAAGCATACCCTCATGAATCGACTTATCTACATAAGCAGTTGGTATATCGTGCTTTAGGTGAAGAATACATAGGGGAGTCAAAAGCAGCAGAGTTACTTGGCATGTCTGTTTCTAGCTTTCGTAAAGAACGAAAGTTGGAGGTGCCGACTCAAGCACAGTTAGCTCAGGAGGCTAGCCGTGCAGCAGCTGCTAATTAGTGATGCCAATATCCTCATTGACATGGAAGAAGGTGGTTTACTGGAAGCAATGTTTCAGTTGCCCTATGACTTTGCAACGCCAGATATTCTTTTTGTTGAAGAACTTGAAGAAGATCATCCCCACCTTCTGGATTTAGGGTTAGCGCTAAAGGAGGTTTCTGCAGAATCAATGATGTATGCCATGCAGCTAACGGGGACCTATACCCAAGCGAGCCGAAACGATTGTTTTGCCCTTGCTTTAGCAAAGCAAGAACAGTGTCCTTTACTGACTGGTGATATGGCACTGAGAAAAGCAGCAGAAAAAGAAGCTGCCATTGTTAAAGGCACAGTTTGGCTAGTAAGCCAACTGGTGGTTCATCAGCAAATCAATACCGAACAAGCGCGAGCAGCCTATAAGCAGATGCAAGCCAATGGCAGGCGTCTACCTTGGCATATCGCAGAACAAGCTTTAGTAGAACTAGAGCAAGTAAATTAATAATTAATAGGTTGCCCTCATAAAGTGCAATTTAGAACGATCAGGAATTCTAATAATGACAAGTTTACAACAACGTGCCGAACTTCAACGCCAAATATGGGCGATTGCCAACGATGTCCGAGGCTCAGTGGATGGCTGGGATTTTAAGCAATATGTACTGGGTACGCTGTTCTACCGTTTTATCAGTGAAAACTTTGTCAACTACATCACAGGTGGTGATGAGAGCGTTAATTATGCGGACATGTCTGACGATGATGAAAACATCAAGTTTGCTAAAGAAGATGCCATTAAAACCAAAGGCTATTTTCTTTACCCTAGCCAGTTGTTCAGCAATGTGGCGGCCAATGCACACAAAAACGAAAATTTAAATACGGATTTGGCGGCTATTTTTGCTGCAATCGAAAACTCAGCCAATGGCTATGATTCAGAAAAAGACATCAAAGGCTTGTTTGCGGATTTTGATACCACCAGTAATCGTCTGGGTAATACGGTAGAGGCAAAAAACAAACGTCTAGCCGCTGTGTTAAAAGGCGTGGCAGGTTTAACCTTCGGTAATTTTGAAGACAACCAAATTGATTTATTCGGTGATGCCTACGAGTTCCTGATTTCAAACTACGCGGCAAATGCGGGCAAATCCGGTGGCGAATTTTTCACGCCTCAGCACGTCTCAAAATTGATCGCACAGCTGGCCATGCACGGCCAAACCAGTGTGAATAAAATCTATGACCCTGCGGCGGGCTCCGGTTCATTGCTCTTACAAGCTAAAAAGCACTTTGATGCACATATCATTGAAGATGGTTTTTTTGGTCAAGAGCTCAACCACACCACCTATAACTTGGCGCGTATGAATATGTTTTTGCACAACATTAACTACGACAAGTTTAATATTCAGTTGGGTGATACCTTAACCGAACCACACTTTTTAGATGACAAACCCTTTGATGCGATTGTCTCTAACCCGCCTTATTCGGTGAAATGGATTGGTAGCGACGACCCAACCCTAATCAATGATGATCGCTTTGCGCCCGCTGGCGTGCTTGCGCCTAAATCAAAAGCCGACTTTGCCTTTGTGCTGCATGCGCTTAGTTACTTATCAAGCAAAGGCCGTGCGGCGATTGTTTGCTTCCCCGGTATTTTTTACCGTGGTGGTGCAGAACAAAAAATTCGCCAATACCTAGTAGATAACAACTACGTTGAAACCGTAATTTCACTGGCACCTAACCTGTTCTTTGGCACCACCATCGCGGTAAATATCTTAGTGCTGTCTAAACACAAAACCGACACGACCACCCAGTTTATAGATGCCAGTGGCGAGGCTTACTTTAAAAAGGAAACCAATACCAACGTTATCACCAATCAGCACATCGAAGACATCATGAGAGTGTTTGCCAGCAAGGAAAACGTTGCCCACTTTGCCAAATCCGTTGATTTGGATGTTATCGCAGGCAATAGTTACAACCTATCGGTAAGTAGTTATGTGGAAGCGAAAGACAACCGCGAGCTAGTGGACATTACAGAGCTTAATGCCGACCTTAAAACTACCGTTGCTAAAATTGATGCGCTTCGCAGTGATATTGATGTCATCGTGGCGGAAATTGAAGGTGAGGAAGTTGAGGTATGAGTCAGTTGAACTATTTAGAGAAACTGCTGGATGGAGAAATCGTAGAGTGGATTGCACTTGGCGACGTAACGTTAATCAAAACAGGGCAAGCAGTAAGCAAACAAGCCATATCAACTAATCCAGGCCAATATCCTGTGATAAATAGTGGCAAGGAGCCTCTAGGATTTATCGATAAATGGAATACTGACAATGACCCTATTGGAATAACTACCCGAGGGGCCGGTGTTGGTTCAATTACATGGCAAGAAGGAAAGTATTTTAGAGGGAATTTAAATTATTCTGTAACTATCAAAGATAGTGCGAACCTTGAAGTAAGATATCTTTATCACCTCTTAAATCAAATGCAATCTGCTATTCAATCGCTGTGCACATTTGATGGCATACCTGCACTTAATGCTGGCAGTTTAAAAGGGCTGGAAATCCCCATCCCATGCCCAAACAACCCAGAAAAATCGCTGGCAATACAAGCTGAAATAGTGCGTATTCTGGACGCATTTACCGCCATGACCGCTGAGCTGACCGCTGAGCTTAACATGCGGAAAAAACAATACAACTACTACCGCGACCAGTTGTTAAGTGCTGAAAATGAAGGAGTAGAATGGAAAACATTAGAGCATATTTGTACCTCTATATCTGCTGGCGGAGATGTACCTAAAAATAGTTCTAAAGGTCAGACTGAGCCTACCGACGAATACCCATATCCAATTTATGCAAACGCTACAGGCGAAAAAGGATTATATGGTTTCACTGATGACTATAAAATTGACAGCGAAGCAGTAACCATCTCTGCGCGAGGCGCTAAAGTCGGATATCACACTGTTCGCGAAGCTAAGTTCACACCAATTATTCGTCTAATTGTTTTAATAGCCAACAAAGATATAATCAGTACAAGATATTTAAACTATGTTTTAGATATGACTCCCATTGGTGGTACTGAGGCTGGGATCCCGCAACTTACAGTTCCAATGGTCAAAAAGCTCACAGTTCCAATTCCTTTTCCAAATGACCCAAAAAAATCACTTATTGAGCAGGCTCGAATAGTTTCTATTTTGGATAAGTTCGACACCTTAACCACTTCGATCCAAGAAGGTCTCCCCCGCGAAATCGAGTTACGTCAAAAGCAATACGAATACTACCGCGACTTACTGTTGAACTTCCCCAAACCTATGGAGGAAACAGCGTAAATGAGCGGTCAAATGTACAACCTGATCATGGCAAGCGTGCCTAGCTTTTACTCGGGCGATCAAGGGGAATTCACGATTCCGAAAGACAGGTTTCTTGAATACACGGAAGCCTCTATCAAAGGGCAATTTCAATCATTAGATCAGGGTGCAATAAATAAGCTCAAGAATCTGCCAACCATGTTTGCGGTCGAGAATGAAGTCGCTGATACAAGAATTGGGAAAATTACCGATATTAAAGTTAATTATAATAATTTACGCATTAAATATAGATTTGACAAAGACTACTATCCATTAACCAGACGGCTTCTAAAGGAGAAACAACAAAAATTAGATATCGATGATTTTGAGTTTCACCGGGGGCATTGGGCCGTTAAGAAATGTGATATTTCTGAATTTTATGGTGAGTATTTAAAATCGCTTGCAGGGATTGCCCATAAATTAAAGAATACTGATAAAAAGGTGCAGTTGATCTATGCCTTTAACGGCACAGGTAAAACGCGTTTGTCGCGTGAATTTAAAGAGATCATCGCGCCGAAAGACGATGGGCAAGATGCGCTTATTGATGCAGAGCAAGCGCCTCTGTCGCGCCACAAGATTTTATATTACAACGCGTTTACGGAAGACTTGTTTTACTGGGATAACGACTTAGATGCTGATGCAGAGCCGAAGCTAAAAATCCAACCCAATACGTTTACCGATTGGATTTTGCAAGACCAAGGACAAGACATGAACGTGATCAGCACGTTCTAGCGCTATGCAAACGATAAACTAACGCCACGCTTTAATCCGCAATACACGGCTAAAGACAAAGACGGAAAAGACGTTACCGTCAAAGCCTTTTCTGAGGTGACGTTTTCACATCAAGGTGGAGATGATGAGCCGGAGAGAAAAATTAAAATATCAAAGGGTGAAGAAAGTAACTTTATTTGGAGTATTTTTTATTCATTGCTCGAACAAGTGATTAGCATCTTAAATGTACCTGAAGATGCTGGCCGAGAAACTGACCAGTTTAACCAATTACAATATGTGTTTATTGATGATCCGGTTAGTTCGTTAGATGACAACCATCTAATAGAGTTGGCTGTTGATTTAGCTCGTTTAATTAAGTCGAGTGATTTCGCCATTTCTGGCCTTAAGTTCATCATCACCACTCATAATCCGCTTTTTTATAATGTTTTGCATAACGAGTTTAATCGAGCACCCAAGTTCGTTTTGCGCAAGCTCGATGATGGTAGGCTTTGTTGCATCGCTCGATAAACAATCAATTAGGCAATACTGTCAGGGTCGGTTATTATTTTAATCGACCTTTCATATCAGAATAATTAACAAATGCCTTACAAATACAACCAAACTAAACAGCA
>NZ_JAAUWS010000057.1:0-12931 GCF_014694465.1 Vibrio sp. S11_S32
TCATCTGCGTTGACAGATGAATTATTGAGTTCGTCAGCCTTCTGCTTCCAAGTGTAAAGCAGGTTTTGTGATACTCCCAACGCATCAGCAGCTTGGGCGACAGAATACCCTTGTTCGGTAATAAGGCAGATTGCCTCTTCTTTAAATTCTTTCGTATAAGTTCGATATTGACGTTTTGTATTCATATTCACCTCGATTGATTATCCACAATCAAGGTGTCCAGATCGATTAGACCAGAATACCGCCCAGTGGCCTCATTTGGTAATTCAAATGGTGATATGCAAATGTTGCAATGGACGGCGGCGGGCGATGGCGCAAGATTGTCCGTGCTCATTCATCATACCGACGCAAAACGTGAATGGGCGTATGACAAAAACTCACCGATTGGCCAGTTAGATAAAGCGTTAGAAGAAGCCCAAAAAGGCGATTGGTTAGTGGTGGATATGAAGCATGACTGGAACCAAATCTTCCACCGGGTTAAATAAGTAACATCCACCGATATTGAAACCAACGTAGGCGACTATGTTGGTTTTTTTGTTTAAATCGCGGTTAAAACACAATTAATGATTGAAGTTCTTATTTTGTAAGGATAAGTTAAAGAAAGGTTTGAAAAAATCACATTAGATGTTTCACAGACTTTAAAGATTTATTTTAATAGACAAGAAGTCGTGCGCTCAAATACATAGGATGATGTAGTTATGTACCAGATTGATGATGTAAGAATTAAAAACGTAAAAGAACTTTTGCCACCGGTAGCGGTTCTTGAAAAATTCCCTGCCACAGAAACGGCGAGCACCACGACATTTGAATCACGCGCCGCTATCCACAATATTCTGCAAGACGAGGATGACCGTCTGCTGGTGGTGATTGGTCCTTGTTCTATCCATGATACTGAAGCGGCTTTAGAATATGGCAAACGTCTGGCGGTATTGCGTGAAGAGTTTAAAGGCAATCTTGAAATCGTAATGCGAGTGTACTTTGAAAAGCCACGCACCACAGTCGGTTGGAAAGGGCTTATCAACGACCCATATCTTGATGATACTTATCAGCTTAATGATGGCGTGCGCATTGGTCGTAAATTGTTATTAGATCTAACCGATGCTGGCATGCCAACCGCCAGTGAATTCTTAGATATGATCACGCCGCAGTACATGGGTGATTTGATCAGTTGGGGCGCAATTGGTGCGCGTACGACGGAATCTCAAGTCCACCGTGAACTTGCCTCTGGTCTTTCTTGCCCCGTTGGTTTTAAAAATGGGACCGATGGCAATATCAAAATCGCCACCGATGCGTGCAGCTCTGCCGGTGCCTCGCATCACTTTTTATCGGTAACCAAATACGGCCATTCAGCCATTATAGAAACTGCCGGAAATCCAGATTGTCATATCATCCTACGCGGTGGTAAAGAGCCAAACTACAGCGCTGCCCATGTTGCGGCGGTCAAAGCCGAATTAGCGGGTCAAGGTTTACGCCAAAAAGTGATGATCGATTTTAGCCACGCGAATAGCTCTAAGCAATTTCAGCGTCAAATGGTGGTGGCGGAAGATGTTTGTTCGCAATTAGCCGCAGGTGAAAACGCTATTTTTGGCGTGATGATTGAAAGCCACATCAATGAAGGTCGTCAAGATCTGGTGGATGGGAAAGTAGAAAACTACGGCCAAAGTATTACCGATGCTTGTATTGGTTGGGATGACACCGAAACCGTATTGCGCCAATTAGCGGAAGCTGTTGCAGCGCGCCGTTTGGCCAAATGATGGTAACACGATAAATCGCCGATATAAAAATACCCCATAAACGGACCTTAAGTTTATGGGGTGTTTTTTATGCAACATTTTCTTATGGATCTGCATCTTTCGGCGTATTCAAATTGATCAAATATTAAATGGAATTAGACGGGTTTAATACAACATCTTGTCGATTCAACAACCAAAGTTCATGCTTTGTCATCACTTTACTGAACATTTTACTTTGTAAGTATCGGTCTAACCATTGGCGTAATTTAGGATAGGGTGATTGCAAATACCATTGCCGTTCTACGCGAGCAAACTGGCGAATAAATGGCAGCAATGCTAAGTCTGCAAGGCTTTCTCGCTCGGCTAATAAGAAGGTATGTTTGGATAAACCTTGTTCTAACTGGGCGATGTGCTGTTCGCAAGCTGCACGGCATTCAGTTAAGTTAGGCTCATGGTAGCGTTTAGCGGCTCGGTAAGCTTCAAGGCACGGTTTGAACTCGCTATCAAATTGATGAATGAGTCTGCGCATCTCATCAAACTGGTTTTCATCCTCACGCAATAATAAATCCGCCGGATCATTTTGACTTAATGCCCACAACATCACTTCGATGCTTTCGTCAATGACCATACCATCACTGGTAATCAAAACGGGCACCGTCCCTTTAGGCGAAGCCATTAACATTTCCGCTGGTTTATCTTTTAATACAATATCACGCAATAGTACTGGCAGTTGTGAGCGATAAATCGCCATTCTAGCCCGCATCGCGAACGGACAATTTCGCAGTGAATACAACACGGGCAACGGACTGTGTTTATCGAACATCATTTTTTCCTTTAATGATAAAATGGATTAATTTGTCGCAATGATTTTCATTAGCAACATATACAGGTATCATTCCGCCTTTAAAGTTAGCCGAGACTCTGTGTGATGAACCAAAAGATTGAATTATTAGCCCCAGGTGGCGATATCGACGCAATTAAAGCCGCTATTATTGCAGGCGCGGACGCCGTTTATTGTGGTCTAGATACCTTTAATGCGCGTAACCGTGCGTCTAATATTTCGTTCGATCACTTGGTTGGGGCTATCCGACTTGCTCATCAATACGATTGTAAGATCTTCTTAACTTTGAATATTGTGATTTTAGAGCAAGAATTCAAAACCGTAGTTAAACTGCTTAACCGATTAGTCAATACCACGCTAGATGGTGTTATTGTACAAGATATCGGCTTATTGTACGTTTTACGCCAATATTTCCCAACGCTTGATATTCATGCTTCGACTCAAATGACGATCCATAATATTGGCCAGATCCCTTTTATGAAAAAGCTGGGTGTCAGCCGAGTGAATTTATCGCGTGAACTTAATCTGCGAGAAATTACCGCAATGACGACGATAGGGTTAGATCATGACGTGTTGGTCGAAGTGTTTGTGCATGGCTCATTATGTGTCGCGTTTTCGGGGTTATGTTATTCAACCTCGGCCACAGCCGGTAATTCCGGTAACCGTGGACGTTGCAGTCAAGCTTGTCGTGAAGAATATGAAACCACAGAGTCGGGCAATAGCTTTCCACTGAACATTAAAGATAATTCAGCCTTCTTTGATTTACCGGCGTTAATTAATGCCGGTGTGCATTCGTTTAAAGTCGAAGGGCGTATTAAAGGTGCAAGCTATGTTCACACTGTGATTGACAGCTTCCGCAAACAAATTGATGGCTATGTTGAAACCGGCGAACTGACGCAAGATGGCGAACGTTTATACAAGGTATTCAACCGTGATTTTACCAATGCGTTTTTGCGCGGTGATTTAAATCAATCGATGTTTATTGATAACCCTCGCGACAACTCGAATAACCGTATTGTTGAGCAATTAAAAGCCGATAAGCAAAAAGCAGATCAGGGTGAGACCATTTCTGTGGTTGAAATATTTGATGCTAAACAGCAACTGCAATTAGATAAACAGCAAATCAATGCGTCTGTGGATGAGAAAATTGCTCAGCTAAGCATTGAAAAAATTAAGTTGAAATTGCACTTTGCCAGCGAGCAAGGCAAGCCGTTGACCTTAACCGTGACCACGGAACAAAATAACGGCTTATTAAGTGAAGCGCCAAAAACGGTCGTATTTACCTCAAGCAGTATTATGTCAGTGAGTGAAAAATTAAGTGTTGATAAAGAAGCGATAGAAAAGCGTTTTAAAAATATCAATAACGCCAATTATGAATTAGTTGAGTTTGAAACAGAGCAGTTACGCGATGGTTTAAGCATTCCTTATCGTGAAATAACCGCACTTAAAAATGAATTATTGGCTTACTTAAATGATGGTATTGCCACCATCGCAGAAGTTACGCTGCCGAAGCTTGAGCGCCACCTTAAACCGGTCGATCAAAAACCAGAGCTTTCCGTTTTGATATGCGATGAAGCCGATGCCGCACTTGCCGATGTCACTGATGCCGATATCTACTTTAAACTGCCAGATGCGTATAAGCGTGGTTGCACCAAATATGTGTCGTTTTTACAAGATAACCCACGTTTGATCCCTTGGTTCCCACCAGTATTGATCGGCAAGGATTTTGACGTTGCGCTGAATATTTTAGAGCAAGTCAAACCTCAATTGATCGTCACCAATAATACCGGTATTGCGTATCACGCTCAGCGCTTAGGCATCAACTGGATTGCGGGCCCACTGCTCAATACCACCAACTCTTATGTGTTATTGGCATTGCAACAAAACTTTGATTGCAGCGGTGCGTTTGTTTCTAACGAGATCAGTAAGCAACAAATGCGAAATATCGCTCGTCCACAAAACTTTAAAATGATGTACAGCATTTATCATCCGATCCTGCTAATGGCAAGCCGTCAGTGCTTCTTCCAGCAGAGCGTCGGATGTGAGAAGCCACGTATTGATAATGGCTGTATGTTGTCGTGTGATAAAAAGACCAGTATCAAAAACTTGAAAGGCGATTCATTTGCGATTGATAAGCAAAAGGGTGGTTACCCAAGCATCTACAATCAGGACCAATTCTTAAATACTGATATTATCGACGATCTTAGTCACTTATTTGATGGATTTATGATTGATTTAACCGAAATTGGCGCAGGTAGCAAAGTATCACCCGATAAGGTCGAGTTAATTAAACAATTTGAAGCCTTGTTAAATGGCGAGCAAGAAGCAAGTCAGGCGCTATCTAATATGGTGGTTGGATCAACTGATCAGCAATATCATACTGGTTTGTAGGGTTTAGAATTAAAATCTTATTTTAGATTGTGAGAAGCCAGTAGCCGATGAGGTTGCTGGCTTTTTTGTTTTCTTATTTGTATTCAAATGGTTATAAAAATCTAAAATCAATAATGCTAAATACTAAAACGCCCTGTGAATTTAACTCACAGGGCGCTTTTTTAATCCGTGCAACATGTGGTTTAAATTAGTCTTAAAATTTCCACGCCACAAAACGACTCACTTTATGACCTTGCGCCATTGGAACGACTTTGATCTTTCTTACGCCTAATTTTTCAAGGATTTCACGCAACGCTTCGACGTTTTCAGTCTTAGAAACTAAGGTCGTAAACCAAGTCACTTGCAAGGCAAATTGGGTACTTTCATTGGCCATTTTTTCTAAGAAGGCAATTTCGCCACCTTCGTAACATAATTCGTTTTCAGTACCAGCAAAGTTTAATACTGGCTTTTGGTTAGCTTTTAATAATGCCGCTTTGCCTTTGCTTAAGTTGTTCACTTTACGCAAACTGCCTTCGGTCGCTTTTTCCATTGAAGCGTGGAAAGGAGGATTACACATGCTTATTGCAAATTGATCTTGTGGCTTAATCACGCCATGGAAAATCGAATCTTTATCTTGCTGTAAGCGCAGTTTGATTTTGCCATTAAGCTTTTTATTGGCTTTGATGACCCATTGCGCCGATTTGATAGAAACCGGATCGATATCGGTTCCCACAAACTTCCAATCATAAGAAGTGCTGCCAAGGATTGGGTAAATACAGTTAGCGCCAGTACCAATATCTAAAATCATTGGTGCGCGATTTGAATTACCGCGAGGCTCAAACTCGTCATCATCATCTTGTGGTGTTGATTGTGCTTCATCGAGCTGTAATTGCTGCTCTTCGGCTAATAAATCCGCTAAATAGTGAATGTAATCGGCACGCCCTGGGATTGGTGGGCATAAATGGTTTGGCGGAATTTGCCAAAAATCCAAACCATAATACGCTTTTAATAACGCTTCATTTAATGCCAATACCGCCTTGGGATCGCTGAATGTCACCGAACGATCACCGTGAGGATTCATTATCACAAAAGGCGCTAAAGCAGGGTGCGCTTTCTCTAATGCATCAAAATCATAACGACCTTGGTGAATATTGTTTGGGTGCAAGCCCGCGGGTTTCGCTTCAGTATTGGCAGCTTTTTTATGCTGAGGCTTTCCGTTTCTGCTTGGGGTGCGTTTCTGCTGATGAGAAGGCTTTGAACCGTATTTGTTTTGCGGATTGCCAGAAGACATAAAAACTCCAATAAGTACTAGATTAAGCGGGCGTGCATACTAGCTTATTTCTGACATAAAATATACTTCACAAAAATATCAGTTGGATGCACTATAATAAGATAATAATCAATTATATAAATAGTGAGAAAAAATGAAAATTTATCAAGGTGTATTAGCACTGACCTTGCTGATCGCAAGTGGCACAACTTGGGCGCAAAGCTGTAGTGACAAAATAGGTTGTGCTGAAAAAACATGCCAGATAGAAACACAATTAGAAATGGCCAAACTGCATGATAATCAAGATAAAGAAGCAGGGCTAACCACCGCATTACAGCAAGCGAAATTGCATTGTACTGATGCCAGTTTAGAGTCGAATCTTTATGATGATATTTCTGATGTACAAAAAGACATGGCCGAGCATAAAGCCGATTTAGTTGAAGCAATGCAAGACAACAAAGCCGATAAAATTAAAAAGTACCAAGATAAGATCGCAGAAGATGAGCAAAAGCTGGATCAGTTGCAATTAGAAGCGGCGAAATTTAAAAAATAGCAGAGACTTTCAACACACTATTTTAAGCAAAAAATGCACGTCATATTGGGTATGATGTGCATTTTTTATATTTTAAGCCCGCTATTTAGTCGTTTCTGTATTGTTTTGATCATCTGCAGGAGTGATTTCCGGTTCGACTTGGCTAGATTGCATATGCAAAGTACGAGTAGGGAAAGCCACATCAGCATCGTGTTGATGAATGATGTCGAGCACTTTTAACAATACGTTTTGTTTTACTTCATGGAAATGAACCCATTCAACGGTTTTAGTAAAAGTATAAATAAAGAAGTCCAATGACGATGGACCGAAACTGGTAAAGTTAACAATAATGGTTTGTTTATTATCTATATCAGGGTGATTGCGGATCATCTCGGTGACATCACGAATAATCCCATCCATTTTATCGGCATCTTGATAGCGAATACCGATAGTTTCATTGATGCGTCGATTTTGCATTCTAGATGGGTTTTCCACCACAATATTGGTGAAGATTGAATTAGGAACATATAACGGACGTTTATCAAAAGTGCGAATAATGGTCATCCGCCAGCCAATGCGTTCAACTGTACCTTCAATATTACGGTCTGTGGAACGGATCCAATCACCAACCCGAAAAGGGCGATCTAAGTAAACCACAATACCACCGAAGAAATTAGACAATAAATCTTTGGCTGCAAAACCGACCACTAAACCGCCGACACCACCAAAGGTGAGTAACCCTGAAAGGCTTAACCCCAGAGTTTGCATCATGGTTAATATGCCAAGAGCAAAGATCATTAAGCGGGCGATTTTAGCGAGAGCTTGAACGGTAGAAGTATCATATTTACTGTTTCTTTCAAGAATATCTTCACTATTCCCGATCAAACGATATAGCGTCCAAATAATAATTGAAATAACCAGTAAAATTTGCGCGGTTTGAGTCCATGAAACACTACGATTAAAAACATCTTCTAGAAGAATGCCGGTTCCGATAGTCATCGGCCAACACCAGATCAAAGTACTTACCGGAGACTTTAACGACAGTAAGATAACATCATCCCATGCTAGCTTGGTTTTGTCGGCAATGTGAGATAAGCGAGCATAAATGATACGCCAAACAATCCAGACTACTAAACTAAATACAATGATCGCGACAATATCACTGCTCCAGTCTTGGGTATGCTGCTGATAAAATTGCTGCATGGTTAGGAGGAAATTATCCATGAAAGTCCTTTAGCCTAAAGTTTATAGCCAGTCTTACTGGGTTTAGAATTTATTAAAGATAAGAAAAATAACAAATATCTCTGCGTATTCCTATTAGCATTTGTGATGAATTAAATTTATTTGGTGTTATATTGAACAATAATAGAAAAAAGTGCAGACATTTTACTAAAAATGGTTGGCATTGACTCAGTAAGGGTATAAAAAGCACTGTGACTTTTATCTATATTTTCCGATTATCTATAATGACGTTTTGCATCTTGAGTAAAGATAACTAGCCAAGTGACAATTTCAAATTTGGCGGATGTAGAGAACGGTACTTTGAGACGAAAAAAAAGGCTAGAATTTAATATGAAATCAATTAGTAAACAATTTGCAGTTATTGGCTTAGGTCGCTTTGGTAGTTCAGTTTGTCGAGAATTAAGCGATTCAGGTGCTGAAGTGCTTGCGGTAGATATCAATGAAGCGAGAGTGAATGCTGTCTCGAATATTACCAATAACGCTATTGTGGCAAATTGTTCTAACGAAGAAACAGCCCAAGAATTAAAGCTTGATGAATACGATATGGTGATGGTTGCCATCGGCTCTGATGTGAATGCCAGTATCTTAACGACGCTGGTGGTAAAAGAATTAGGCGCTAAAAATGTCTGGGTTAAGGCGAATGATAAGTTTCATGCCAAAATCTTACAAAAAATTGGTGCCGACCATGTGATTTTACCTGAACGAGATATGGGAGTCCGCGTCGCGCGTAAAATGCTTGATCGTCGCGTGTTTGATTTCCACGATATTGGTAGCGGCTTAGCGATTTCTGAAATCGTTATTGCGCTTAAAAATATGGGTAAAAAACTGGGCGATGTTTCCATGTGTAAAGACGCAGATATGAAAGTATTGGCGATTAAACGTGGTCCTGAAATTATAGACTCACCTGATTACAACACGGTTTTAGAGATGGGGGATATCCTCTTTATTGTTGGGCCTCACTCTGCAATGGCTCATAGAATGAAATCAATGTAAGCGAAGCGTGAATTATGAGCGTTATAGATAGAAAAGGTTCTATATTTGCCATCAAACAAGATGGTGAGAAAAAAGGCTGGTCAGAGCCAAAAATCATTTTAGGTAGTTTTTTATCTATCTTAGTCCCTTCCGCTGTACTTTTGACCATGCCGTTATTCTCTGTATCGGGTTTATCTTTTGCTGATGCATTATTTACCGCTACATCTGCTATTAGTGTAACGGGTTTAGGTGTGGTTGATACCGGTTCTCATTTCACTATCGAAGGGCAAGTTTTACTTATGTTGCTGATGCAAATTGGTGGCTTAGGTCAAATGACACTTTCGGCAATCTTACTGTATATCTTTGGTGTCCGTTTAAGCTTAAAACAGCAATCAGCAGCCAAAGAAGCGTTAGGACAAGAAAAGGGAATTAACCTTAGAAAATTGGTTAAGAAAATTATTATCTTTGCGATCATTGCTGAATTATTTGGTATGGCGGTGCTCGCTTTTACTTGGGTACCTGAGTTAGGTTGGAGAAAGGGCCTATGGTATTCGCTTTTTCATGCGGTATCTGCGTTTAATAATGCGGGTTTTTCATTGTTTTCCGACAGTTTAATGCATTATGTATCTAACCCAGAAGTTGTGATCCCTCTGGCATTATTGTTTATTTTTGGTGGTCTCGGTTTTACAGTTATTGCCGATGTTAGTGCTCATTGGCGTCGCGGTTTTCGCGGTTTTAATCTTCATACTAAAATCATGTTAATTGCCACACCGGTATTACTCTTGTTTGGTACAGTGATGTTTTGGCTGCTTGAGCATAATAATATTCATACCATGGGGCATTTATCGGAAGAAGGGCAATGGCTAGCGGCATTTTTCCAATCGGCAACCGCGCGTACTGCTGGTTTTAATAGTATCGATATTACGCAAATGGGGCAGCCTGCTTTATTGATTATGATCGTGCTGATGCTAATTGGTGCTGGCTCTGCTTCAACTGGTGGTGGTATTAAAGTGTCGACCTTTGTGGTGGCAGTGGTTGCGACGTGGTCATTTTTGAGACAAAAACAAAATGTGGTGATGTTTAGACGTACGGTAAGTTGGCCAAAAGTAACCCGATCTTTGGCGATCATCGTAGTTAGTGGTATTATCCTTACGTTTTCTATGTTTTTATTGATGTTGACCGAAAAAGCCAGTTTTGAAAAAGTCATGTTTGAAACCATTTCAGCATTTGCAACCGTCGGTTTATCAGCCGGTTTAACTGCAGAATTGTCGGAACCGGGTAAATACATTATGGTGGTGATCATGATCATTGGTCGAATTGGTCCGATGACATTAGCCTACATGTTAGCGAAACCAAAACCGACATTACTTAAATACCCAGAAGATAATGTATTAACTGGTTAAAGATAGATATATCAACTATTTTAAGAAGGCGAGCTTTACAGCTCGCTTTTGTATATCCTAATTTATTGGGATGCATCATTTGCTTTAATTGATAAAGAGATATTATGCGCACGATTGGTAACATTTTATGGTTTTTGTTTGGTGGTGTGTTTATGGGGCTTGCTTGGTGGTTGGCAGGGGTGCTTTGCATTCTCACAATTATCTGCATTCCATGGGCTAAATCTTGCTTTGTGATTGGAACCTTTACCTTTTTTCCATTTGGCAAAGATGCGGTTAAGCGTAATGAGTTAACGTTCAAAGATGATATTGGTACTGGCGCACTAGGCATGATTGGTAATGTGGTCTGGTTTATTTTTGCAGGTATTTGGCTTGCGATTGGCCATTTAACCGCGGCCGTTGCCTGCTTTTGTACCATTATTGGTATTCCGTTTGGGATCCAACATATCAAACTGGCTCTCATTTCTCTTGCGCCAATTGGACAAACGATTGTTAAAAAATATTAACCATGAGATAAATAGCTTTATGTTACTTAGACAGAGTTATTATTAGAACGCAAAACAAGGATGGCAAAATGGATAACAAATTAGTCGCGATTATTTTAGCGGTATTATTACCACCAGTAGCGGTATTTTTGAAATGTGGTGTAGGTAAAGATTTATTGATTAACATTGTATTATGTTTCTTGTTCTTCTTCCCAGCCATGATCCATGCGCTGTGGATAGTAACCAAGTAACCAAAACAATTGGTTACGGTGATTTACTTTTCAAGCATGAATTGATTAAAATCTACGCCTAGTACGCTGTGTGCTGGGCGTTTTTGTTTGAAGGTTGACATTGTGAGCAATAGCAATATGTTTCAAGAAGGGTTAAGTATTGCAGTACGTTAAGATCAAAGAGGCGATTGTAGAGCAGATTGATGCCGGTGCTTTGTTACCGATGCAGAAGTTACCCTCAGAGCGACAGTTAGCCGACTCTTTTAACACCACCCGAGTGACATTAAGAGAGGCATTATCCCTGCTTGAAACTGAAGGCAAAATCTTTCGAGAAGATCGCCGTGGTTGGTTTATTTCGCCGCAACGTTTTCAATATGATCTTTCGGAGCCGCAACCTTTTGAACTTATGGCACAAGAGCAGCATTTACAGCCCTTAATCCAACTCATCTCTGCCACCTCAATGCTGGCGGATAAACAGGCTTCACAATTATTAGCACTACCCGCTTTTAGTAAAGTATTCAAACTGAAACGGTTATTATCATTAGATACAAGGCCGGTGGCTTTTGTGCTCACTTATGTCTCTGAATCAAAATTTGCCGGCTTGCTTGAGTGTGATTTAACCGGCTCGTTACCCGACTTGTTTCAGCAACACTATCAACAAACCTATTTACGCACCGTGACCAAAATGACCATGACCTCACTTGATGCGGATATTGCACAAGCTTTGCGAACCACCAGTGGCAGTTCGGCGTTGCTTATTGAACGTCAACATATTAATCTCGCAGGGCAAACGATGGCGCATGATCTTGAATATTGGCGCCATGATGCAGTCGAAATTACCTCAAGTTTCTCTCATCCTCATTGAACGGTTATGTCAGCTTAATCAATCACATAAATTCTTAACACGATACCCATCTAATACTATGAAATTACTGCGCTCAACGATTCACCCAGATATCACCACTCTTGATAACAAAACCATTAAACAACGATTAGCAACACGCGCCATTGTGCAGTGCGATGATGAAATTTTGCTTTTATTTACCGAACGTTACCATGACTACAGTTTGCCAGGTGGTGGCTTAGATGAGGGCGAAGATCAAGTGCAAGGCATGATCCGCGAATTAGAAGAAGAAACCGGCGCGTTGAATATTCGAGATATTGAACCGTTTGGTTGCTATGAAGAATTTCGACCTTGGTATAAAAATGATATCGATGTGATCCACATGTTGTCGTATTGCTTTATCTGCCAAGTGGATAAGCAATTAGGCGAAACTCGTTATGAGAGCCATGAAATTAACAATGGTATGCGACCTGTGTGGATCAATATTCATGAGGCGATTGCACATAACGAAAACACCATCGCTCAAAGCCCAAAAAAGGGCATGAGTATCGAACGAGAAACCTTTTTGCTGAAATTGCTTGCAGGTTAAATTTTAGCTATGGGTTTTTATATGAACCATAAATGATGGCATAGAAAAGACGAGCGATGAGTTTTCGTCAGCATCTTTTTGCTATGCTCAGTTCATATTTAATCGCGTTTAAGCCGTAGGATCTGCGTATGGCTTTAAAATAATGCGATCATTTTCTTGGCGGCGCACCCAACCGTCTTTTTCCATACGATTTGCCAGTGGGATTGGCTTTGTTGCGTAATTCGATGGAACTAAATGTGAAACTGACGATCAGATCGTTTACTCCCCACTAAACCATCGATATTCATGCCAAAAAATCGTTATAAGACCAAAAACTGGAAGTTATATAATCAATCACTGATTAAACGTGGTTCACTGACTTTCTGGATTGATGAAGAAGCTATCCAAGAATGGAAAGAAGCTAAACAAGGGCTGCGTGGTAGA
>NZ_JAAUWS010000058.1:0-12850 GCF_014694465.1 Vibrio sp. S11_S32
ATATATAACAGGTTATTACAGCCGACTCAGACCGCATCAATATAATGGAGGGTTAACACCTAATAGATCGGAACAATTATATTGGGAAAACTCTAAAACTGTGGCCAATTTTCATTGACCACTACACCCCCAATATCAAGTAGGATAGCCACTCAATTAAAAAGGCTATCCTATGACTAATATCCCTATTTGTTCATTTACTTCACCTCACACTCATACCCAAACATTGGATTGCCCAAGCGATTTTGATTACGCTTTTATGTTGTCGTTTATCCAGCCAAGAATGATTGTTGGGGTGGAGTCGGTGGTTGATAATGTTTATGCGCGCAGCTTTCGATTTGTTGCTGACAGTAGCACTCATCATGATACCGATACCACCGATAGCGGTTGCGACAATAGTTCCAATAACGTCATCGATAACAGCGGCGATAATAACAGCCGTCAAATGCATACTGGTCGTATTCAAGTCGCGTATTTAACCAAATCCAATCAGTTAGAAGTGACTATTGTTTGCAATCATCCCGCAGCGGTTGAGCCGGTATTAAAGCGGGTTCGATTTATGTTTGATCTGGATACCGATATGAGCGAAATCGAATCTAAGTTAAAACATGATCAAGTGCTACAGCGAGGCTTTGTGAATGGGCATGTACCAAGAATGCCAAAAGCGTTTGATTCATTTGAATTTTGCGTTCGCGCTATTTTAGGTCAGCAAGTCTCTGTTAAAGCGGCCACCACGTTGGCCGGCAGAGTGGCGCATGCTGCAGATTTACAAACGCCGGCGAGCTTTCCTCGTGAGTTAGATTGTTTCTTCCCACAACTGACCGATGTGATCGATTTATCATTTGAAGGTTTAGGATTAACTAAGACCCGCATTGGCACTTTAATTACCGTGATCCAAGCACTGCAAGGTCAGATGATTAGCTTGAATAAAGACCAAGTCTTTGAAGATTATTTACAACAATGGACCGCATTAAAAGGGGTAGGGCCGTGGACGGCAAATTATCTCGCCATGCGCGGTTTAGGTATTCAAGATAGCTTCCCTGATAAAGACTTAGGGGTATTAAAAGCATTGGCTGTCGAAGGTGACTATCCCTCACGCAAAGTGGTGTTGCAACAAGCTGAGGCGTGGCAACCGTATCGAGCTTATGCCACCTTGTGTTTGTGGAATGGACTGTAAATAAAATGGGTTATAAATAAGTGTGAGATTGATCACGTTTTAATTTACAAAATGTGGCAATAGGCGGAGAATTACCCCTCTTTTCAACGATTTGATTTTGTTCGTTTTTACTTTTTAATTCGCAGGTTTATATTCCTCATGGATAACAAATATCCCGATGGGTTACCCAACCCACAACGTCTTGGCGCGATCCTCACGATTGCGTTTGGTATTACCATGGCGGTGCTGGATGGCGCGATTGCTAACGTCGCGCTTCCGACTATTGCGCGTGATTTAAGTGCCAGCCCAGCCGAATCGATTTGGGTGGTGAACAGCTACCAAATTTCGATCATCATTTCATTACTGCCGATGTCCTTTATTGGTGACATTGTCGGCTATCGTCGGGTATATCAAGTCGGTTTAGTGCTATTTTGCTTAACATCGGTGTTTTGCGCGCTCTCGACCTCTTTAGAAATGTTGACGTTAGCCCGAGTGCTACAAGGCTTTGGCGGCGCGGCATTAATGAGTGTCAATATTGCTTTAATCCGCCTGATTTATCCTAAGCGTTTTCTTGGCCGAGGCATGGGGATCAACTCTTTTGTGGTGGCCGTATCTTCTGCCGCAGGGCCGACGGTGGCCGCCGCAGTTTTATTGGTCGCGTCTTGGAAATGGCTCTTTTTAATTAACGTGCCGATTGGAATGATTTCTTTAGCATTAGCGCTGAAATATTTACCACCTAATTTGAAAAAATCCATTGGGCAACGGTTTGATATTCCTAGCGCAATTATGAATGCGTTATTCTTTGGTCTATTAATTGCCGCGATTACTGGTTTCTCGCAAGGGCAACCTCTGACCATTGTGAGCGTTGAGTTAGTCGCGGTGGTGATTGTTGGCTTCTTTTTTGTGCGTCGTCAGCTCTCTATGGCGTTCCCGTTATTACCGGTGGATTTACTGAGGGTCCCAATTTTTTCACTCTCAATGGGGACGTCAGTATCATCGTTTATCGCTCAAATGTTAGCGTTAGTTTCGCTGCCGTTTTTCTTACAGACGGTATTAGAGCGCAGTGAAGTAGCCACCGGATTATTGTTAACCCCATGGCCACTGGCAACCATGATCGCCGCGCCACTTTCGGGTTATTTACTGGAGCGTTTCCATGCTGGTTTACTTGGCGGTGTGGGCTTAGGGATATTTGCTTGCGGTCTATTTGGCTTAGTGTTGTTACCGCATAATCCAAGTGATTTTGATATTGTCTGGCGAATGGCTCTGTGTGGTTTTGGTTTTGGTATTTTCCAAACGCCGAATAATCACACCATTATTTCATCGGCTCCACGAGATCGAAGTGGTGGTGCTAGTGGCATGTTAGGTACGGCGCGCCTGCTTGGGCAAAGTGTCGGTGCGGCGCTGGTGGCGTTAATGTTTAATATGTTCCACGATAACGGCACTCACGCTTCGCTGATTTTAGCGGGCAGTTTTGCTGTTGTTGCTGCGGTTGTGAGTAGCTTGCGAGTGACGCAACCTCGAGTCGATTAAACCAGTACTCATAGCAATACAATCTTCAAATTGGGCTTGAGTGTTAACAGCATTTAAGCCCAAATTCAGATAACATCTGCCCTCTAAAACCGCTACACTATAGTGATATAACAAATCCCTGTTTTATTTTTCCATTACTGAGATCTTCCATGCCATTTTCTTCTTTTGGGTTAAGCGATCCAATTTTAAAAGCCGTTGCCGAACAAGGTTACGATAAGCCAACCGACATCCAGACTAAATCCATTCCAGTGGTTTTACGCGGTGAAAATCTGATCGCAGCAGCGCAAACCGGTACTGGTAAAACCGCCAGTTTTGTATTGCCAATCCTAGAGATGCTAAGCAAAGGCCAGACGCAGCGTAAAAAACGTATTCGCGCGTTGATCTTAGTGCCAACTCGCGAACTTGCGATCCAAGTTGAAGAGAATATTCAAGCCTACGGAAAATACTTAGAATTGACGTCTCTTGCCATGTACGGTGGCGTCGATTATGCGCCACAAAAGCAAGCCTTGATTGATGGTGTGGATATTTTAGTGGCCACCCCTGGGCGTTTGATTGATTTATACGGTCAACATTCTGTTCATTTTGATGAAGTTGAAATGCTGGTGCTCGATGAAGCGGACCGCATGCTCGATATGGGCTTTATTGAAGACATCAACAAGATCATCGCACGTTTACCAGAAAATATTCAGAATCTATTATTCTCAGCCACGCTATCGAACCCAGTGCGTGATCTGGCTCGTACTGCCATTAATGATCCAACTGAGATCTCGATTGCCAAACACAGCGCCTCGAAAGATTCGATCAATCAATACATGATCACGGTAGATAAAGACAAAAAGTCTGCATTATTGACCCATTTACTCACCGAGCGTGATTGGTCTCAAGCGTTGATTTTCATCGGTACTAAACATGGCGCTGCCAAATTAGTCTCGCAACTTGAAAAGCGCGGCATTGCAGCAGAAGCTATTCACAGTGGTCGTAATCAAGCCTCACGCGCGCGGGTATTAGATGAGTTTAAAGCTGGAACCGTGAAGTATTTAGTTGCGACAGGCGTTGCAGCGCGTGGTATCGATATCGACGACCTGCCGTGCGTAATTAACTACGATATGCCATTCCCAGCCGATGACTATGTACACCGTATTGGTCGTACTGGACGTGCGGGTTCAAAAGGTGAAGCGGTATCTTTGGTATCACGAGACGACTTTAAAAACTTATGCATGATTGAAAGTCGTTTAGGGCATTTGATCAAGCGTAAAACCGTTGAAGGCTTTACTCCAATCAAAGACGTGCCAATTTCAGTCTTGAACTATGTGCCAAAGCATAAGCGCGCTAAGCAACAAGACTAAAACGCTGTTCTTTCTCTTGCTTTAGAGTTAAATCCCAAACGCCATGTTGTGACTCCTTGATTGAGGATCGCAGCATGGCGTTTTTGCTATGTGGGATTTATTTCTTCTCAGACTAGCTTCGATGTCTATGGATAGAATTAAGTTATATTTATCGAGTAATTATTCATATTTAGTTGCGATATCTGATAATAACGAAGTGATCGGCGTTGTAGGTATTCGTGATAATTCTCACCTATTTCATTTGTTTGTTCATGATAGTTTCCAAGGTATCGGACTATCACGCAAACTTTGGGAGGTAGCTAAAAATCTAGCGATGAAAAATGGGAACAGAGGACGTTTTACTGTTAATTCAGCACTCCGTGCAGAGCAGATCTACAAAAATTTCGGATTTAATCGTATTGATGGTGTGAGGCGTGAAAAAGGTATGGTAGATATCCCGATGGTGATGGATAAAGTGTGCGGAGATGTTATTTCAACAGACTCTAGTTCTGTTATATAAAATTAAATGAAGCTCTCAATCAAAATCCTGCATTTCAAATCGGACGCTGCGTGCTTGCGCCATGGTGCAGTCGGTGATGGCCATTAACTCATTTAATGTGATATCTGGATTACTTTGAATTAACGCTGCCAATTTATCGGCCATGCTGGGTGGTGGTTGACTATCTTCCTCTGAGATTAACGCTGTGTTTATTCCGTCGGTGATTTTTTTGATCAAATAACTCATCGTGTCTGGATCGGTTGCGGTCAGGGTTTCGATTAATTCTGACAGCGGCTCGACTTCACCTTGCAGTTGCCAATTTCTTGAGCGGCGAATACGTTTAAGTTCACACCCTAATTTGAGTGCGATGCTTTTTGCTTGTTTAACTCGATCGCGACCAATGCGGTGGATGAGTGAGGGCAGTGCGATAGTGATCATGCGGCTATGATAAAGAAAAACGCCCACAATGACGATGGGCGATTTGGATGCGTTGGCGACGATTTAGTTTGGGCTTAACCCCAATGTAATATTTGCCACGGTTTACCTTGCGCTTGTTTTTCTAATCTTTCACATGGATTGACCAAATAAGCGAAATCGGCGTATTGACACAAAGGTAAATCATTGATCGAATCGGTGTAGAAATGCACGGCTGAGAAGGTTTCATGGTGCTGCTGACACCATTGTTGTAGTCGAGTTACTTTCCCTTGTTGATAACTTGGCGTGCCTAGAATTGTGGCAGTAAATCGACCTTGTTGCTCAACCAAATCAATACCAATCGCATGTGGGATATCAATGCGTTTAGCGACCGCTGTTACTAGAAATGAAACCGAAGCAGAAATGATCAACATCACTTGTTGCCGTTGATGAAGTTGCTCAATCAATATTTTAGCTTGAGGGAACAATAAAGGCAGTATTTTTTCCTCAACACATTGATCGGCCAGTTGTGATACTTGTTGTACGCTTAAATGGCTGATCGGTTGAATTGAAAAGGCTAAATATTGTTGCATATCCAATTCACCTTTAGCATACAGCGCCATTAATCGTTTATCTTCGGTAATAAAACCTGGTTGAGTGGCAATGCCTTGCTCAACCAAAAACTCATGCCAAAGCATCGCGCAGTCGGCGTTGATTAATGTTTCGTCCATATCAAAAACAATCAATGAATTAGGCATGGTTACGCTCTCACGGGTTGAATTTCGTTAAGGTTAAATCGTAAATGCAATTGATGACCATTAGCAAGCAGCCTTTCTGATGAACGATTGAGTAAATCGACGGTTAAATGGCAATCTTGGCAGTTTTCCATCGCGACACGATAACGAATAACATTACCTAATAATTGCTGATGTTGAATGGTGGCTTTTAATGGCAGAGAAATATGCTCAGGATAATGACGACCCACTTCTTCGACATAGATTGATTCTGGGCGTATGGCGAGTTTCTTTTGGGTATCCATGTTGAACAGTTGTTTGGCTTGCTTGGCTTCCATTAAATTGTAATGACCCATAAACCCAGCCACAAATTCATTTTCTGGTTGGGTGTAGATTTGCTCTGGTGTTCCTTGCTGCACAATTTCACCATTATTCATTAAGAAAATCCGATCGGACATGATCATCGCTTCTTCTTGATCATGAGTCACAAAAACCGTGGTGAGGTTTAACTCTTTTTGAATATCACGGATTTGCTGCCTTAAACGTTTTCGGATCTTGGCGTCGAGGGCTGAAAGCGGTTCATCGAGTAATAAAATTCTAGGCTTAACCACTAACGCGCGTGCAAGGGCGACTCGTTGTCGTTGTCCACCTGATAATTGATGCGGGTAATAGGCTTCTTTGCCGGATAAATCGACCAATTGGATCACTTTTTCGACGTCTTTTTTAATGGTGTTGGCATCAAGTTTTTTCATTTTTAAGCCAAAGGCAATATTGGTTTCGACCGTCATATTAGGAAAAAGAGCATAAGATTGAAACACCATACCGATGCCTCGCTCTTGTGGGGTTTGATGAGTAATATCCTCACCATTTACTAATATCGTGCCATTATCGACCGGATTTAAACCCGCTAGACTGCGCAGTAAGGTGGATTTTCCGCAACCACTTGGCCCAAGTAAGGTAACAAATTCACCTTGTTTTATGCCAAATTCAATACCTTCAAATACGGTATTTTGACCAAAGCGTTTTGTGAGATTGGAAACGGTGACGTAATCTGTTTTTGAATAGGTATTCATGATTTTTCCTCTTGGCTAAAGCGACTGGCAAGCCAAGTCATTACAAAAATAAATAAGAAATAGGTCATCACTAAAGCAGAAGTAAAGTGGCCGCTGGTTTGACGCATGTTGTAGAGATAAATTTGCATGGTTTCAAAGCGCGTACCGACCAAAATATTGGCAAATACGAACTCGCCTAATAAGAAAGAGAATGAGATAAACAAAGAAGCCAATAGCCCTTTTTTCAAGTTAGGCAACACAATTAAAAAGAAAGCTCTTGGGGTGCTGGCGCCAAGTAAATGCGCTGCATCCATTAAGTCGTGTAAATTGATGGCGCTAAAGCTGTTGGAGATCGCGCGATACATGAAAGGCAAGGCGATGGTGAAGTAAGTGCCAATCAAAATCCAAGGGGTGCCAACCAATGGAATGGCGCTGTCGGAATAAAGTTGTAATAAACCGACTGATGACACCACGGGCGGCACCGCAAATGGCAGTAATATCAAAATGTTCATTACTTTATCCATTTTTGGGAAGTAATAAAACACCACGAAAATAGTCGGCAGAATTAACACCACACTCAAGAATAGTGAGCTAAAGCCTAAGATTAACGAGCGCCCAAATGCAGCAATAAATCGGTCATCGGTTAATAATTGATAATACCAATCAAAAGTTAAACCGTCGGGTAATATGGTGGCTCCCCAACGGGATGAAAATGAATACAACAGTGTGGCAAGGATCGGTAATAACATGACCCCAACAATGCCGTAAACGATAAATTTATGGATCAATACACTGGAAGATGAAGGGAGCATCGTTTTAGTGTTTAACATGGTAACTCCTTGAAATTAACCATTGATTAATCACAGTAATAAAGGCTAACAAGGCAAGCAGTAATACTGAAATTGCCGCAGCTAAATTAGGCTCTAGGAATAAATCTCCCGATACCAGACTGGCAATGCGTATGGTGACAAGGTTGTAACTGCCACCGGTTAACGCATACACGCTGGCATACGCGCCAATTGCATTGGCAATTAAAATGATAAAGGTTCCTAGCAATGCAGGGGTTAAAACTGGCAGCGCGATCCGCCACCAATATTGATAGGTGTTGGCTCCCAGTAACGCGGCGGCTTCTTTCCAATCGGGTTTTAGGCTGTCAAAAGCGGGATAGAGCAGTAATACCGCTAATGGAATTTGGAAGTAAACATAGATGGCTAATAATCCCCATTTTCCGTAAAGATTAAAGTCATCGATCAATCCATATTGCTTTAGTAACAAGGTGAGCGCGCCATTCACGCCTAGAATAATGATAAAAGCGAATGAGAGCGGCACTCCGGAAAAATTACTGCTCATATTGGTAAAGGCAATCACACAATCACGGATCTTATTGTCTAGATGTCGTAATGACGAAACCAGTAAAGCGGCGATCACTAAACCTAAAATACTCGCCCAAGCGGACAACCAAATACTGTTACTGAAACCTTGCAGCATAAACTTAGAATTAAGAATGTCATGATAATTTGTTACCGACCATTCACCGTCATAAATAAAGCTATTGACCAAGACCCAAAACATGGGCGCTAGTTGAAATAAATAGAAAACCACTGAGAATGGAATAAACCACAGTGCAGGCTTAAAGCGCTTCAACCAAACCGACATTGTTGATTTAACAGGTTTACTTGCTGGATTGTTAGAGCCGTTTTCGGATTGTTTTTCATAGTGTGCTTCAGCTTGTTTTACTGATAACTGGCTGATATCAATACTACTTCTGGTCATGGTTTGAGGCCGTATTGTTGGTTGATGAAGACGCTGCCAATGTACAGGTGGCATCGGTCGTAAAAAAGGACGAGTAATAAGCCTTGTTGTGGTTTAACCCCAGCAATTGGCATACGCTGCCACAGATCTCAGTTTGTTTTATTGTTGCAGGGAGTGCCTCTTTATTGGTTGGAGCTTGATGGTTAAACGCATCGCCAATCACAAATAAAGGCACTTCTCGTTCCTGTGGCAAAATACCGCCATGAGACAAATCATTATTCATACCGTGATCACTAGTGACCAATATTTGATAGCCATCGCTTAACCACTGGTCGATGTAATTGGAAAGGTGGATATCGGCAGCGCGAGCGCAGTTACGATATTGGCGCGAATCTAAGCCAAATTTATGCCCTATATCATCAATGTTCATTGGGTGTATTAACAAAAAATCGGGTTGATAACGGCGACGTAAATAGTCGGCATCAAGAAATAACGCTTCATCGGGATAATGGTCCCAGTGATAAAAATAACCATGTTGAATATTCATCGATGTATTATGAGTAAATCTATCTCGAACTGCATCATAAGGGGCTTGGTTGTACAACTCGCTCATCCAATGATAGGCAGCAGCAGCGGTTACTTTCCCTTGTTGCTTGGCTAAACTGAATACGGACTCATGCTTAGATAAGCGAACAATTTGATTATTCACGATGCCGCTATCTACAGGTCGAACGCCGGTTAAAAGGCATTCATAAAGAGGCCGCGACATTGAAGGTAGCTCGGATTGAAGTTGAAATAGTGTTGCTCGATTTTGCTCAATTAATCCATTTAAGTAGCCCATACAATCATGAGCTACTTGGTAATTGAGGCCATCGAGGAGCACTAAGATGACCTTGTGATTCATGCTATTTCCTACACTATTGCTGACTGATTAACACGTTTTCTTGCCATTGACGCGGCAATTGACGGGCTGATTTTTCCCATGCCGCAAAGTCGCTGACTGGGTGAACATGAGTGTATTGAGAGTTAGGCAATAATTTATCTTGAATCGCTTGTGGCAACTTAACACTGGTGCGGATAGGGCGGGCATAACCATCGGCTAAATTGATTTGGCCTTTATCGCTAAAGATATATTCACGCGCCAGTTTGGCGGCATTCGGGTTTTTAGCGTATTTATTGATGATGGTGGTGTAACCGGAAATAACTGAACCGTCTTGAGGAATGCTCACCGTAAAACGGCTACGGTCGATTTGGTCACGGTAGTTAAGCGCATTGAAATCCCACAAAATGGCAACTTCGACTTCGCCTTTTTCAAGGTTAGCAACACTTGGGTCGGTAAAAGATAAACGACCTTGTTTAGCGAGTTTGGCAAATAAATCAAGCGCAGGTTGCAGGTTTTTCTCACTGCCACCTTTAGCGAAGGCTGCCGCTAGAACGGCGTTATTGGCTTGCGCGGCAACACCCACATCTCCTACGGTGACTTTGTAATCGCCTTTTAGCAGGTCATCCCATGTTTTCGGTGGGTTTTTAACCAGATTATTATTGGAAATAAAAGAGATAGTGCCGGTATAAGCCAGTGCCCAATTACCTTCTTTGTCTTTTGCCCAATCTGGGATGCTGTCCCATGTGGTCGGTTTATATGGTTGAGTGACACCTTTTTTGACCGCGATACGTGCAAATGCAAAACCGACATCACCAATATCGGCGGTGGCGTTGTTTTTTTCGGCATCAAACTTTGCGATCTCTTGCGCCGAACTCATATCGGTATCTTGATGCTTTAAGCCATATTGTTGTTGCAAGTCTTGCCAAGTGCCTTTCCAGTTAGCCCAAGTATCTGGCATGCCAATACTGTAAACCTGACCTTCTTTTTTAGCGGCATCAATTAAAGGTTGGATGGCATTATTATCTTGTACGAAAGTATCTTGCGCGAAAGTATGGGCAGAAAAAAGCGTTGCCATTAAAGTGGTACTGATTAACAAACGTTTCATAGTGTCGATTCCTTTGGACTAGGTCAGTAAATACAGCGTGGTAAGTAAGTACATAACGCATCCTAGACAACAAATGTGACACTTTGCCTGCAGTTATCTTTCAGTTTTTAGTTGATTCGATGTCATTTATATTTCATTTCATTTTTTAAGCATCACCTATTAACAAATTTAACTATAATATTCATAGTGGCTATGATTTATTTTGAGGTAATGATGTTATCCATTTTTGATATTTTTAAGATAGGCGTTGGGCCGTCCAGTTCTCACACCAATGGCCCTATGATCGCAGGGTTTCAATTCAGTCAATTAATGCAACCGCACTTAGACAATGTCAGTCGTATTCGGGTCGATTTATACGGTTCATTGTCGTTAACCGGCATTGGTCATCATACCGATCGAGCAGTAATTCTGGGCGTGCTGGGGAATCGTCCCGACGCCATTGATATCGCTGCGGCCAATCAAACTTTAAAGGTGGCATTAGAGCGTCAGCAGTTAGCTTTAAGTGACACGAATAGCATTGAGTTTGATTACGATAGCGACATTCAATTTCTTAAAACCAACTTACCTCTGCATGAAAATGGCATGGTGATCACCGCGTTAAATAAACATGATCAAGAGCTAGTCAGTGAAATTTATTATTCGATCGGTGGCGGGTTTATTCTTACCTCGACTCAAATGCAAAATAGAGGAAAAGAGGAAACGGTGGCGGTGGAGTTTCCTTTCCATGACGCCGAATCGATGTTGCAACAAGCGGATAGCCATAACTTATCGTTAGCCAAAATGGTGTTGCGTAATGAATTGTCATTTTTTGAAATGGACGCCATTCGGACTAAATCAGATCAAATTTGGCAAGTGATGAGTCAGTGCATGCAACGCGGTTTTGAAACGGAAGGTATTTTAGACGGCGGATTAGGGGTGGTACGTCGTGCGCCAAACTTACGCATGCGTTTAGAAAGTGGCTCCCATTTAAGTACCGATCCAATGGAAATTATGGATTGGATTAACTTGTTCGCCTTTGCCGTCAGTGAAGAAAATGCCGCGGGTGGTCAAGTGGTGACTTCTCCTACCAATGGTGCCGCTGGCGTGATCCCTGCAGTATTGATGTACTATCATCGTTTTATTGAAGCGTTAAATACCAATAAGTTAATCGACTTTTTTGCAATTGCAGGGGCGATCGGCATTTTATACAAAACCAATGCCTCGATTTCTGGTGCGGAAGTTGGCTGCCAAGGTGAGATCGGCGTGTCATCATCGATGGCTGCGGCTGGTTTAGCCGCGTTATGCGGTGGCACTAACGAGCAAATTTGCGTGGCGGCAGAAATTGCAATGGAACATTCACTCGGCATGACTTGCGATCCGATTGGCGGCTTAGTGCAAGTGCCCTGTATTGAACGTAACGCTATGGGCGCAATGAAGGCCATCAATGCTTCGCGTATGGCATTAAGGCGCAACAGTAAAAGCGTGGTATCGCTAGACAAAGTGATCGCGACCATGTTTGAAACCGGCAAAGACATGAACCGAAAATACCGAGAAACCTCACTCGGCGGCTTGGCTTTGATCCATTTAGCGCCACCATGTGAGTGATGTCCTGAATGGGTGAATTTACACTGTAAAGAGTGGTTTTTTGGGAGAGCGAATATCCGGCCGCGATTCATGCCAAATAGCGGCCAAGTTCGGTTTTATACGCTAGCAAAAAATAACGCAGGGCTAATGTTATATTTAGAAGAAATGGCTTGGATGTGTTCTTTGGTTAGCTTTCGCGACCCATTTAAGATCATCGATACCAAGCTTTTTCCGCCGATAACATCTTTTAGATCGTCAGCTTTCAATTGGTATTGATCCATTAATACTCGCAAAGTCGCAACGCCGTTATCTAAACCTTCAATCCGACGATTAAATTCGGCAAACTCATCCGCATTATCTTCCCAACGCTCTATTGATACTGCGAGAACTTCGATTAAAGGCTTATAAAGATCATACTCCTCAATGAGTTCTTCCATCAGCGCTAATGCTTCTGTGTATTCTTCATCGTTGGAGATATGACCGACAAAGCTTGCCATGGTAAATAGTTCTAATGCTGTTGATTTTAGTTGATTGAAATTTTTCATTTGGACTCCTTGGCATACCTTGAGCATAGCTTGTCGTATTCAGCATGAGGGACAATACACTTTACGAACATTCGATGATCTCTAAATTCAATGAAGGTGATTAGACGTAAATTATTGCCACCGATATCTAAAACATACCATTTATCTTTGTATTTAAAGTTATCTGGTAATCCTCCCATTTCTAACTGTTGTTAAAAGTAGAAGTTAAGCGACCATCAATGGTGGTCTACCACCATTGGCTTTATGAGGCCGTTCATTATTATAAAACCAAAGCCAATTGGTTGCATAGTCT
>NZ_JAAUWS010000059.1:0-12753 GCF_014694465.1 Vibrio sp. S11_S32
TGTTAGGCCTGCCGCCAGCGTTCAATCTGAGCCATGATCAAACTCTTCAATTTAAGATTTTGATTCCCTTAATTAAAAGGGAGTGACTCAACGAATACTGACTTCAAAACTAATCTTTATCCGAAGACAAAGTGTAATTTTAAAGCTATTACCATTCCAACAGAATGGTAATGAATTGACTGTGCCGAACAATAAATTGTTCAATTTGGTCACTCAGTTCATTGAAATCATTTTTGCTTTCTAAGAAAGCTTATTGATTATCATCAACGAGTGCCCACACAGATTGATAGGTTTAAATTGTTAAAGAGCATTCTTCGTTGCTATCGACTTGGATAACTCGGTCACCGTATTGGCTTTCCTTTGAAGAGGTGCGCATTATAGACCAGGATTAACTGTTGGCAAGTATTTATTTGCTTATTTTTCAAAAACCAGTTCAACCGTTTAAATTTTAGGCGCAACAAGTGAAAATCGTTTACTTAATAGGCTTTCTTATGCAAATGGCGTCAGTATTAACCCTTGGTTTATTTTAACCATTGCGACGCATGCGCTTTAATATGGTTTCATAATCTAATAATGCTTGGTATTTATGGTAATCAAGCCCTTTAGCAAAAACATATTTAGTCACGAGTGAGCGCGCTTGCTGTAATAAAACCTCAGCATCCCAATCAAACTCATAAAAACGGCTAATGTGCGCTACGTTAATGGCATGGCTTAGTACATCTTTACTTGGGTTGTCGGTGATCAATACTCGTTTGGTAAACCTAAAATCGGGATCGTCTGCTATTACCTCTAATAATGGCGCTCCACTCTCGCTACAGGTAATGATATTTGAAACCACTACAGCAACAAATTCACCATGTTTATCCAGCTCTTTGATGCCACTTAATGCTTTGTCGGCCGAATTATATTGATGAACGGTCACCAGATCAGACAACGGCGCCAAGTCGTGTAATAGCTTAAATGTGATCTCGACATTCTCATCCACGCACATGATATGTAATTTATCCATAACTCAATCCTTTAAATAACACTCAATAAATTTAATATCCACACCATAACAAAACTTAATAACACACCGGATACCCCGATGATAATTCCCACCGTCGCCATTTCTTTGGTTTGAATATGACCGGTCGCATGAGCCAAAGCATTGGGCGGGGTACTAATTGGTAGCGCCATGCCAAGTGATGCGGCAAAAGTAACGACCAGTAATAATGTCACCTCACCGCCTAATGGTACTAATGAGCTCATCGACACCCCTAACGCGGCCATAATTGGCATTAATAAATTGGCGGTGGCGGTGTTCGACATAAAGTTTGCCATAGTTAAGCTCAAGAATGCCGCACCGATTAAAACCACATACGGCGAGAATGAATCAAACGGAATACTGTATACCATCAATTCTGCCAAGCCGCTTTTATCCAATGCGAGCCCTAGCGCAATACCGCCAGAAACCAGCCACAACACATCCCATGAAATTTTCTTCAAATCATCTTTAGTAATAATGCCTGTCATTAAAAACACCATTACGGGGATCATCGCCACGGTATACGAATTCATGCCATGCGATGAACCCATCAACCACAATAAAATTGTGCTGATAAAGGTAACGTAAACCAATATCGCTTTCGGTGTTTTTAAAAATTCGCCTTGAATATCTAATTCGATTTTCTGTTGCTTAGCCGGAAACAGTTTATTGATCAGCACCCAAGCCAGCGCCATCATAATGATCACAAACGGCACACCAAATGCCATCCACTCTCCAAAGCCAATCGTATTCGCGCCATGTAAGTATTTTAGTGCAATCGCATTGGGCGGCGTACCAATTGGGGTGCCGATCCCACCAATGTTTGCCGCCAATGGAATGCATAAAGCAAATGCAATTCGACCAGGATCATTGGGCCTAAATATCGCAATCACCGGCGCTAAGATTGAAAGCATCATTGCAGTAGTGGCAGTGTTGGACATAAACATTGAGAACATGCCCGTGATCAGCATAAGACCAAGCATCACATAACGTGGATTTTGCCCAAACGGTTTGAGTAATACTCGCGCTAAATTGACATCCAAACGATATTTAGTCGCAGCAATGGCAAGAAAGAATCCACCTAAAAATAGAATAATGATTGGACTGGCAAAGGTCGCCATAATATCGATATGACTCATCACCGCGCCATATTGCGGGCTACCTTCCGCGCCACGAAAAAAAATAATCGCTTTATCGGAGACCAGGAATAACTCCAAGGTAATGATCGCGACAGAAGTGGCATAGATAGGGATTGGCTCTAAGATCCAACTTAAGGTAGCAAACACAAAAATAGCGGCAACACGCTGCTGCACTATGGTCATACCGTCGAAAGGAAACGCTGATAATGGCAAGC
This sequence comes from Vibrio sp. S11_S32, assembly GCF_014694465.1. Classification (NCBI taxonomy): domain Bacteria; kingdom Pseudomonadati; phylum Pseudomonadota; class Gammaproteobacteria; order Vibrionales; family Vibrionaceae; genus Vibrio; species Vibrio sp. S11_S32. The sequence continues at coordinate 2,382 of NZ_JAAUWS010000059.1, forward strand.
ATAAGATCAGTAATGGGATGGCAATAGGGAGTATGAACTTTAAATACTTGTGCATTGTATTACCTTGAAATAATCATTTGATGACTATTATCAAGGCTCTTATTTCTATACTAGAAGCGTGAGATCAACAAAAGACTTACTATATTTAAGGATATGTTTACTTTGTGGTTAAGATCAAAAAAATCGCCATTACCACCACACGGCTGTGTAAGTAATAATGACGATCGCTTGCTCTCATCAATCACGACATATTATTTATTCAAATAGACTAATTTATAACCTAAATAATTGCAGTTGTAGTGAGGCGGCAAGATCATTCAGCCCCATGAACCTATTTTTATAAACTAAAAGCTGGCCTAAGTGATTGGGGTGAATGAACGAACGTAGCCAACAAAACTACAGCTCCAATTATGACGGTTATTTCGCTTTGAAATAGAGATCCTTGGAGTATATCCGCCCCTCGGCATTATGCATTGGGTAACCACCTAACTTAGGATTCACTAAACGCGATTGCATAAAGTAATAAATCGGCGCGATAGGCATATCTTGCGCCAGCATTTGTTCCGCTTGATCGTAGTATTGATTACGCGCTTTAATATCCACGGCACTTTGCGCTTGTTCTAGCACTTTATCGTAATTAGGGTTGGCGTAAGATGGGAAGTTTTTGTCGTTATCTGAAGTCAATAAGCTCAAGAAAGTCGACGCTTCATTGTAATCGCCACACCAAGAGGCGCGCATAATGTCAAAGTCACGCTGTTGACGCGCGGCTAAATAGGATTTCCATTCTTGGTTATCCAGTGTCACTTCCATGCCTAAATTTCGTTTCAACATCGAGGCAATTGCCACCGCAATCGCTTTATGGTTTTCACTGGTGTTATAAAGTAAAGAGGCTTTCAACGGGTTAGATTTATCATAACCGGCTTGTTTTAATAATTTTGCCGCTTCTTGATCGCGTTTTTGTTGGGTCCAAGTACTGTATTCTGGTTGGCTTGCTTTAAAGTTCGCCACATCTTGGTGGGCAAACGTATAGGCAGGCACATTGCCTTTGGTCACACCATTGGCGATCACATCACGCATAATGGTATAAGAAATCGCTTTACGCACTCGCACATCATCAAATGGCTTACGCTTGGTGTTCATGGCGTAATAATAAGTACATAACAAAGGCGTGATTTTATAAGCATTAGGATGATCTTTTTTAAGCTTATCCACCATGGCCACTGGTACATCAGAAGTAATATCCACTTCACCGGTTAAATAACGATTCATGGCCGAAGTTTGGCTTTCAAATGGAATGTAAGTCACTTTATTAATAACGGTATCTTTATCATCCCAATAATGGCTATTACGCACCATTTCTAAGCGTTCGTTGATCACCCATTTCGACAGTTTATACGCGCCATTGGATACCATATTTTCAGGCTTGGTCCAATTATCACCATATTTTTCAACCGTTTTTTGATTGATCGGCATCATCACGGTATGCGCGGTCATGGCAACAAAATACGGCACGGGTTTATCGAGCTCAAACTGTAGTGTGTATTTATCCAGCGCCTTTACCCCCAGATCGGCGATTGGCTTATCGCTATCAATGATCGCTTCCGCATTTTTAATGCCGGTGAGTTTTAAATACCAAGCATTCGGGGAAGCAAATTTCGGATCGACCGCGGTATGAAAACTATAAACAAAATCTTGCGCCGTTACCGGATCGCCATTTGACCATTTCGCATCATGACGCAGATGGAAGGTGTAAGTCTGGTTATCTTTGGTTTCCCAACTTTGCGCCACACCGGGTACCACACTGCCGTCTTTATCTTGGATCACTAACCCTTCAAACAGATCGCGCAGAATATGCATCTCGGGAATGCCTTCCGCTTTTAAAGGATTGAGCGTGGGCGCTTCGGCATCATTACCACGCACCAATTCTTGTTGTTTGGCTAATACGGTACCAGCAGGCACATGGGCGGCATAAACAGGCAAACAAAGCGCAGAGCTAAGAGATAACGCCACCAGCGAAAAAGCAAATTTAGACATGATTCTTCCTTGAGTAGTGAATAAATACAGATCATTGATAATATTGTTAGCTTAGCACTACATCTCATATTTCTTGTCAATTTATTGCGTCAGTCGCTTTAACTGTGACTTTGAATAGGTAATACTCAAATATCACCAACATTACCCAAAGTCATTAAAATTGCGACTTCAAGTAACACGGGTATAACGATTAGGATGATCGCATGACTATAACGCTTCGCTCGCGCCAACAACGTGGACAATTTGAACTCAAACCCGAAATTTATGGTCAATCGGTTTTAGGCGCCGCTTTGTTGTATTTTCCCGCTCAAGTACACAATGCCGATTCGGGATTAATTATCGCCGGAACCCATGGTGATGAAACCGCCTCGATCACCAGCCTGTCTTGTGCGCTGCGCTCCATTCAAGCTCAGTATTTACATCATCATGTGATCTTGTCAGTGAATCCTGATGGCAATCAATTGGGCACTCGCGCCAATGCCAATGGGGTCGACCTCAATCGTAATTTTGCCTGCAACAATTGGCTACAAGGTGGCACCGTCTATCGTTGGAGCACCCATGAACCTGAACGTGATGTATTGATTGGTACAGGAAAGACTGGAAACTCAGAGCCAGAAACTCAAGCTTTATGCCAACTGATTGATGAATTAGAGCCCGCTTGGGTGGTGTCTTTACACGAACCTTTGGCATGTATTGACGATCCCGCGAATTCAGACTTAGGCCAATGGTTTGCCAATCAAATGCAAGCTCCCTTAGTGGGCGATGTTGGTTATGAAACCCCAGGTTCTTTTGGCAGTTGGTGCGCTGAGCGCGATCTATTATGTGTCACAGTTGAATTACCGGCAGTTTCCAGTGATTTTGCCAGTCAGGAATACCAAGCAATGTTGGTCGATTTATTAACTGGCAAAGCAAATACCGATTAACTGGCTTATACCCAAAGTAATTGAAGTTGCAGTGAGGCGGCAAGTAAACGAAGCCCCATGAGCTTAGCTTGCCTAAGTGATTGGGGTGAGTAGCGCAGCCAACAAATCTGCAGCTTCAAGTAAGACGGGTATAGGTTCCCCCCATAGATCACTCATCAAATATTGGATTTAGCGAATAAACCATCGCTTAAAGGTGCGCACAGCAAACTTTTTATGCTTCATCAAAAAACTGATCCTTGGTAGCCAAGTTGGAGTATTAAACACGGTTTTGGCGTGACTAAAGGTTTTGAAACCTTCGACCCCATGATAATGCCCAATTCCGGACTCTCCAATGCCACCAAATGGCGCATCTTCAGCTCCCACATGCAGCACAGTATCATTAATACCAACCCCACCACTGTGCGTATTGCGTAATACTGTTTTGGTGGTGTTTTTATCATTGCTCATTAAATATAGCGCCAACGGTCGCTCGCCATGATTGATATAATCGATCGCTTCATGCAAGTATTTATACGGTTTGATTGGCAAAATCGGGCCAAAGATTTCTTGTTGCATGATCAGCATGTCATCATTCACATCGGTAATTAAGTGGGGTAACAGACGACGAGTTACATCACGCTCACTCGATGGTTTGCTCAATTTAGTGTTCGCCTCTGCCTTCGTCTCGGTTTTAACGGCATGAATACAACCGCCTTTTTCTTGCGCATCACGTAAATAAGACTGCAAACGCTCATACTGACGTTGATTAATGATATGGGTAAAATCGCGGCCTTTTTTCCCAGCTGGATAATGCTTTTCAAATCGCGCTAAAAATAGCTGTACGAATTTATCCACTTTGGCTTGTGGCACAAAAGCATAATCAGGGGAGACACAGATTTGCCCAGCGTTAAGGCATTTACCAAATAAAATTGCATCGATCGCTTTAATCAAGCCCGCATCGGTGGCGCACACATCATCCGCCACGATCACCGGAGATTTTCCTCCAAGCTCTAATGTCACTGGGGTTAAGTTTTGCGCTGCAACTTTTGCTACCGCGCGCCCCACCGAAGTTGAACCGGTAAATAACAAATGATCAAACCGCAACTGACTGAATGCTTGCGCCACCTGTGCTTCACCTTCAACCACTTCAACGTCTTTTGAAATCACCGCCACAATCGTTCGGATCACTTGATTGGTCTTTGGGGTGAATTCACTCAGCTTCATCATCACTTTATTGCCCGCCGCCAACGCCGTCACTAATGGCGCGAGACTTAAGATCACCGGGAAATTCCAAGGTGAAATGATCCCCACTACACCCAGCGGTTGATATTGAACCGAGACTTTCGATGGCGCAAACATTAAACCGGCATGACGACGACTGGGTTTTGCCCACTTATTTAAACGTTTGAGAGTGTAATTAATTTGCGCCACGGTCGGCATAATATCGGCCATGGTGGAGTCAAATTCAGAGCGATAGCCAAAATCTTCACTCAATGCTTGTACTAATGACTTTTGATGCGTGATCAATGACTGCTTGAGTTTGAGCAGCTTTTGTTTGCGCTCATCAAGACTTGGTGACGGATGTTTGGTAAAACTTTCCTGCATTTTTTGCAATAGTGCCGATAATGAATCACTGAGATCGAGATCCGATGAGGACGAAGCAACGAATGCAGGCTCAGTGACTTTAGATTGAGCAGATAAAACATCACTTGATGCCACCTCTTTAGCATTCACAGACGTTATTCCGTTCATATTCGATCCTTACCTTCAATTATTGAGTCATTTGTTATTTTCATTACTTGGTCAACATTAAGTCACATTCAACATTGCTGCAACTATACTGATACCCAATGAGATCAACGTCATCCATAGGTTAACAACTTGCTACGATTTATTTTTGGAATTAAATTCTTACATTATAAAAATGAGACTTATATTGTTTTTTTATTTTCGCCTAACAGTGATAATATGCGCGACATATTAAACTAAGCTATTACTAAATAAGTAGGCGATTATGTGGAATAAACTAAACAAATCAATGATGTTCTGCCAAGCTATGTTCGGCTTGTCATTTTATGGGGTGATGGTCATTCTCACCCGTTTTTTCTTAGAAAAGCTCCATTATAGCGAAGCAGAGACCATGATGATCGTAGGGGCTTTTTCCTCTATTGGTCCATTATTTGCGATCGCAGGTGGCTTCATTGCCGATAAATTGCTTGGCTCGTACCGCTCACTCACCATTTCTTATGGTGCGTTTAGTATCGGTTACGTTCTATTGGTACTAGGGGCATCTTCTACCAATGTACCTATGAGTTTAGTCGGGATCGCACTGGCCAGTTACGGTCGCGGTATGATGGCACCGTCTTACCCAAGCTTATACAAACGTACCTTCAAAACTGATACTGATTTTGAAAACTGTTACCCACTCAACTACTCAGTCAATAATATCGGTGCTTTTTTAGGTCAGTATTTATTCCCACTGTTTGTATTATCGATTGGCTTTAACGGCAGTTTCGGGTTATCGGCGGCGTTAGCGTCTATCGCTTTCATTACCTTATTGGTACTAAATAAACCTTTATCGAATGTCAGCAGCGAGATCGATAAAAATAAAGTTAGCCCTAAAAACTTAGTCTTGTTCTTAGTGATTTCTGCGGCAATGATTGGCTTGGTATTCTTTATGTTCTCGAACATGGATATCGGTCAAAATATCGTTTACGTGATTGGTATCAGTGCTCTTTCATACTTGGTATTCTTGATTTTCCGCAGTAACAAATCCGAAGGTTTACGCATTGGTACCATGCTTATTATGACCATGCTTACCACTTTCTTCTTTGTATACTACGGTCAAATGATGACATCCATGACCATGGTGAGTTTAAATACAATGCGCGGTGACTTATTTGGATTTATTCCGATTGCACCAGAAGCGGCCATGGCGATGAACCCACTATGGTGTATCGTCGGTGGTCCAATCATTACTTGGATTTTCTCGACTTTAGAAAAACGCGGCGTAACGATTTCCACCGCAACCAAGGTGGCGATTTCATTTGTTCTCGTGGCTATTTCATTTGGTATCTTAACCGTTGCTGTTACTGGTGTTGGTCAGGATGCAATTATCCGCCCAGAAGTGTTCTTGGCTGTGTACGGTTTTATGTCAATTGGTGAAGTGATTGTCGGTAGCTTTGTGGTGGCGTTTGTTTTATCCGTTACCCCAAAATACATCGAGAACTTTTCTGTAAGCTTGTTCTACATTGCTCAAGCATTAAGTGGCATTGTGGGTGCAGTATTCTCCACCAGCATTGCGATGGAAAAAGGCCAAGTGATCACCCAAGCCATCGTTCAAACGGTTTATGGCGATTACTTTAAATTGCTTACCATCTTAGCGTTAGTGATGGCAGTGATTGCTCTGATTGGCTCGTACGTTATTCGTAAGATGCTTAACAAAGCCGATGCTTGCGCAGAAAAATTAGAAGCAAAGCCTGCGGTCTAAGAAACCGGTAATATAAAAAGCCTGTCGCGTAAATAAACGGCGCGTAAATAGACATAGAAAAACAAAAGGGTCGCACTACTTAATAATAAGCAGTGCGACCCTTTTTAATACTTGTCTCGGTAGATTAACTTACTTATACCCGTCTTACTTGAAGCTGCAGCTTTGTTGGCTGCGCTAACTCACCCCAATCACTTAGGCAAGCTAAGCTCATGGGGCTTCGTTTACTTGCTGCCTCACTGCAACTTCAATTACTTTGGGTATATACCAATTCCATTTGATATTTGATCAATTTGAATACGCCGAAAAGACGCTGATCCGTCTGTAATGGTCAAGTAATCCTGTAGGACCTCTAAGCCACTTTTAGTAATTCTTGGCGTTTGTGAACGCTCATTAAATTTATCGCATGGGTATTATTTTGATTGGTGTTAACCCCAAAGATCTTCGCTCATCACCTGCATGCTTGAGCCTTCAAACTCAAAGCCATGATCGCAATCTTGCGCCAATAGTAATGGGCCGTCTAAATCGACAATATCTGCGCCTTGCGCCACTACAAAGGCAGGTGCCATCCCTAGAGAGCTGCCAACCATGCAGCCAACCAAAATTTTTAGACCTTGTTCAATCGCCGCTTGTTTCAGTTTTAATGCTTCGGTCAAACCGCCAGTTTTATCCAACTTAATATTGATCATATCAAATCGCCCTACCAACTTAGCTAAACTGGCTGCATCATGACAAGATTCATCAGCGCAAATCGTAATTGGACGAGGTAAGCCATCCAACCACTCATCTTTATCAGCAGGGAAAGGTTGCTCAATCATCAACACATTTAATTCAACCAATTGCGGGATCATGCGTTGATAGATCTCAACATTCCACCCTTCATTGGCATCCACAATCAACTGGCTATCTGGTGCATTTTTACGAACTGCCGCCACACGCTCAATATCGCCTTCTCCCGCTAACTTTAATTTCAATAACGGACGATGACGATTTTGATACGCCGCTTGCCCCATTTTTTCGGCGCTATCCAGTGATAAAGTGAAAGCGGTGGTCTGCACGCAAGGCGAGAGCTCCAGCAATTGCCAGATGTTTTGCTTATTCTGTTTACAGTGTAAATCCCACCACGCACAATCAAGTGCATTACGCGCCGCACCAGCTGGTAACAAGGTGGCAATACGCTCAGGGGTCAATTGTATCGCATCAATATCAAGCGCCGCTAAATCGGCCATCACCTGTTCAATCGATTCACCATAACGGGCGTAAGGAACACTTTCACCATAACCAACTGCACCATTGGCCGGCTCAAGCGTGACCACCACCACATCAGCATGGGTTTTAGAGCCTCGAGAAATAGTAAAGGAGCCATTGATTGGCAAAGAATATTGATTGACCGATAACTTATTAACCAAGTGATGATTAATGGTAAATTTGAATTGTTTTGACACTGAGCGGCCCTCCGATAGCCAAAGTCATTGAAGTTACCATGAGATCAATACGATCGCATTCACGAGCCAACCAAGCGGCAACGTCAAGTAATACGGGGTGTAACAGGTATTTTAAGCGATAAGATGCTCATCATACCCAATGGCGATTAAAGACTGCATGATTTGGGTCATGTTTTCTGGCCAAGGCTGAGGTTTAAAAAATCCCTGATTAGGATAAAGCTCAATGCGTTGCAATTCACCCACCATCAAATTAATCACATCACAAGAGGGATGCAACGTATTGCAATAATCAATAAAGTTGGGGAATTGTGGGGAGGTAACTTGCGCGTTCACTTGAGGCCACAGTTGTTCGCAACACGCTAGTGCACGGCGTTCCATATACGGTTTTTGTACTAAAGTAACGCTATTTAGCTTAATGCCTTGCTCGACTATAAGCTGCTCAGTAAAAATGAGATTCTCACCGGTATTGGTCGATTGGGATTCCAATAAAATCGCCTCACACGGCACTCCGCAATCCATCACCACTTTGGCAAACATTTCAGCCTCTGATTGCGGAAATAAATCATCGGTCATTCGCCCTAATCCACCAGAGATGATCACCCGTGGCGCGATCCCTTGATGATACAATTCTGCCACTCGTTCACCCACTCTCAAATCGGAGCTGCCCAGCAACAATATTGCATCACTCGGTTGTATATCTTGCTTGAGCTGTAAATAATTCCAAACCGCTAACACTTGATTGTAATAACCAGACATCACCCACTCCATCGGCTTACAACATGCAAGCGCCAAATAATTAAACACTCATTACCCTAAAAATCTAACAGTAGAAAATGAGAATAGATCAAACTACTTTACTTGAGTTTAAGGCAAGTGTTAATGACAGAATAAAGAAGAGGTAGGAAAAAGACATAATATTGAAATAAGTGCACAATGACAAAAGCCACCATGAATGAAATGGCAGCCATTTGAGTAAAAAACCAACTAGATTAGTGTGATAACGACTCAGCCTGCCAATTATTTTTTTGATTACAGTTACGACATAAACAAACTGGGCCCATTTTGTGGTAATGTACCCCGTTCATTAACTGGCTCATCAATTTGCTAAACTGCTGCAGCTTCGCTTTTAATGAAATATCAATATTGTCCTTAGGTAGTCTACACAACACTTCTTTGTGTTGGGTGTCACGACGGCATGAGTCACAATAAAGAACAGGCATATGAGCTCCAAAAATTAACGGTTAAATTTCGTACAGGCTCGGCATAATATCCATTGAAACTGCCAATACGTCATGAAATTGAAAAGTTAATGTCAATAATCCAACCGATATCAAAATTTGCAGTTGATATCGCATACCATCGTTTCTTTTAGCTAACATTTTTGATCGGTTTTAACGTTTATTTAATACCCATCACATCGCCCGCCACGGAAAGGCCGCATTTATCAGTCATGTGTTCCAAACACTGTCTATGCTAAAAGTAACGGTCAATTTTTATCGAGTTTTTTAGAGGCGATATATGAATACAGTTTATCCTGTTGGCTCAATAGAGTCTTTTTTGTTGGCAATATTTGTCCTGTTATTAGGGCACTTTGTTAATACAAAAGTATCATTTTTATCTAAATATAAAGTGCCAGAACCGATTGTCGGTGGCTTAATTGTGGCAATCATCATCACGATCTTGCACTTTAATAACATTACTTTAGAGTTTAAATTGCCTTTGCAACAGACCTTAATGCTATTGTTTTTTACCACTGTCGGTTTATCGGCCAGCTACACCCAGTTAGTCAAGGGCGGTAAAAAGGTCTTTATCTTTTTAGCTGTGGCATCCATTTATATCATTATCCAAAATGCGGTGGGTGTCAGCCTTGCGACTATGCTAGGGCTTAATCCATTACTTGGCTTGGTAGCAGGGTCCATTACCCTCTCTGGCGGTCACGGAACGGGCGCGGCTTGGGCTAGTACTTTCCAATCTATGTATGGCTTAAACACGTTAGAGTTTGCTATGGCGGCGGCAACTTTTGGGTTGATCGTGGGCGGTATTATTGGCGGCCCTGTGGCGCAACGTCGCATTCAAAAACATAATCTAAAATCTGAATATGGTGACGGCGATAAACACCACGAAAGCTTCCCCGATGTGGTGACCTATAACGACAGTGAAGAAGAAAAAGTCACCGCTCGCCGCGTGATCGAGACTTTATTCACTATGCTGGTCTGTGTGGTTGGCGCCATTTACGTTGAAAAATGGGTCAGCAGTTTTGAAATAAGCTGGTTAAAAATTCCTGACTTTGTTTATGCCCTGTTTATCGGTGTGATCATTACCAACATTTTTGAAGTCTCAGGTAAATATAAACTCAATACTGATACCGTCGATATTTGGTTCTGTCGCAAAGTTTTAATAAGCGGCTATTGCACTAATCTCCAGGCGTAATTACGCTACGAGACCGTAAAACTGTTCCCAACTAGATAATCCATTTGGATTATCTAGTTGTTCATTTTTGATCA
>NZ_JAAUWS010000060.1:0-12183 GCF_014694465.1 Vibrio sp. S11_S32
AGGCCGATTGCCTCTTCTTTAAATTCTTTCGTATAAGTTCGATATTGACGTTTTGTATTCATATTCACCTCGATTGATTATCGTATTATCCACAATCAAGGTGTCCAGATCGATTAGACCAGAATAAAGAGCTGGGGACCAGATGTAGACCACAACCATCAAAAAGAAGTGATGGTTGCGAGTAAAAAGTACGTTCTTTTACTTGATGAAAAAAATGAATTTATGTTTTACACCTTTAATAAAACATACGATCCATTTGCTCGCGTGGGTGAGGTTAGTCGAAGCTTTAATAACCTACACGGTGACGTTAATCCTTTCTCACTGTTTATCGAAATAGAAAAATTCATTCGATATTTATTTTCGCGAGGCGTGATGTATTTCTATTTTTCATGTGAGGGCGAGCGTTTCGATATCTATCAATTTTTCATTTCACGCTTGGTGAAAAAAGCGGGGTATTACTCGACAAATCATAAGCAAGGCAATGAGTTCTATGTCTATAAGTGCTTATGATCTGATTGGCGCAATTGGGAAGACTTTATCGTAAGCTAAGTTATAAACAAAAGCATAGATCAAGTAAAATATCACCATGCCAAAATCTAAAATCAAGGCATCAATAAGCCTGATGTGTAACCACCAAGCCATGATAGGTAAGGTGATAAATAACAAGCCAAACTCAAAGAGAACAGCGTGTAGAATGCGTATTAACGTTGTTTTATGCAACTGTCCCGTGCGTTTTAGCATCGCTTTATCAAATAGGATGTTGTAAAAATAATTCCATACTGTGGCAATGACGGAAAATAGTATCGCGAGTACCCCTATTTTTCCCATATCCATATTAAAAATCTTGCTGATCCCAAAGATTAAAATGATCAACCCGAGCACTTCAAAGCCAACGGTGTGTCTGATCCGTTCTAATTTACTGCGCATATTTTCCTCTGGTGATCCCTTTTTATTTTCAGCTCTTTTATAACTGATTTTTTAGACATATTGTTATTTTTCACATCATTATACTAGTCATTCGAGTTATGCACTTTGATATTGCATCCAAGAAAGGAATAATTGCGCCAGTTCACACTTTTTAGTTGGTGGTACAATAATCCAGTAAATGCATTTTATTTACAATTACACACACTTTTAATGAGTGCTATTCTTCTGGTCATATTCACAATTATAGCGAGAAGAATCATGCACTCCTTGATCAATAAAAACCTCGTTTGCTTGGACTTAAAGTCTGATAACAAACAAGATCTGCTTAATGAAATGGCTGAGCTATTGGCGGCAAATCAATGCGTTTCAAACAAAGATGCCTATTTAAAAGACGTTTGGGCACGAGAAGAGCTTGGTTCGACCGGTTTTGAAGATGGGATCGCCATCCCTCATGCAAAAAGTGCTGCGGTGATCAAACCTGCATTCGCGGTGGGTATTCACCGTACTGGTATTGATTATGGCGCGGATGATGGTGAGCTATCCAACGTATTCTTTATGCTTGCTTCACCCGATGGTGGCGATAATCACCACATTGAAGTTCTAGCACAAATTTCTAGTAAAATTATTGAAGATGGTTTTCTTGATTCACTGCGCAGCGCCACTACGCGTGAACAAATTATCGAATTACTTGTGGGCCGCGACGTTGCCGAGCAAGCAACCCCTGCTGCAACATCAACGCAATCAAACGCTGCTAATTTCGCAGCTGAAGAAAAACCATCGGCATGGAAAGCGACCCTTTCTCGCATGAAGCAGCACTTATTGTTTGGTACTTCCCACATGATCCCATTTATTGTCGCGGGTGGGGTTTTACTCTCGCTGTCGGTGATGATCTCAGGTAAAGGTGCGGTACCGGAAACAGGGGTGTTAAAAGACATCGCCACTATGGGGATTGCAGGTTTAACCATATTTACCGCCGTTCTTGGTGGTTATATTGCGTACTCGATTGCTGATAAACCAGGTCTTGCGCCGGGTATGATTGGTTCTTGGATCGCGGTGCAACAATACAACACCGGCTTTTTAGGTGCGATTGTGGTTGGCTTCTTAGCGGGCTTTATTGTGCTGCAACTTAAACGGATTAAATTCCCAGATAGCATGGCATCGCTAGGTTCTATCTTTATCTATCCGCTAATTGGTACTTTCCTCACTTGTAGTATTGTGATGTGGGTGATTGGCGAACCTATTGCGGGCATGATGGCAGCAATGAACCATTGGTTAGCCAGTATGGCAGGCAGCGGTAAAGTGATGCTTGGCGCGATCTTAGGTGGTATGACAGCCTTTGATATGGGCGGTCCAATCAACAAAGTTGCGACGTTATTTGCTCAAACTCAAGTGGACTCTCAACCGTGGTTGATGGGTGGCGTTGGTATCGCAATTTGTGTTCCACCACTGGGTATGGCACTGGCTACTTTCCTTTCTCCAAAGCGTTATAAAAGAGACGAACGTGAAGCCGGTAAAGCCGCTGCGATCATGGGTATGATTGGTATTACAGAAGGTGCGATCCCATTTGCTGCTGCCGATCCAATTCGTGTTATTCCTGCCATTGTCGCCGGTGGTATGGTTGGTAACATTGTGGGCTTTATGATGAATGTTATTAACCACGCACCTTGGGGTGGTTGGATTGTTCTGCCCGTGGTGGATGGCAAAATTGGTTATATCGTCGGTACGATTGCGGGCGCGGTTACCACAGCCATCATTGTTAACTTGTTGAAAAAACCAGTGACAGAAGACGAAGATGATTATGAAGTAAATGCGGCGCCAGTAGAGTCAATTTCAGAAGAGGGCGTGGCGCAAGTTCTGGCGATCACCGCTTGTCCATCTGGCGTGGCACATACTTTCTTAGCCGCAAAAAGCTTAGAAAAAGCCGCAGCTAAAATGGGTGTTAAAATTAAAGTTGAAACTCAAGGCGCAAACGGGATTGTAAACCGCATTACCCCTAAAGATATTGCCAATGCTGAGTTTATTATCTTTGCCCACGATGTAGCGATAAAAGATCCACAACGTTTCACCGGCATGAATATTGTGGATACGCACACCAAACATGCGATGAATGCACCGGAAGAGTTGATCCAATCAAAATTGAGCTCAAGCCCAGCTAAGGTTGCGACGATTAAATAAAATTATAATGGTGAAAAATCAGTGGTCAGTATATCTGGTCACTGATTTTTTTCGTTTAAAGACGATGATGATTTGTTGATAGCGCTTTTAAAACAGGATCGGTTACAGCCTTCAGATCGCGCAGGAAGATATTATTGGTTCTTTATGCGCTGCACCAAACAAGAAAAACCCCGACACTTTCGTATCGGGGTTATAGTCTTACTCGCAGCAATCCAGCCACTATACATGCTCCATGCATCAAATCCGTGATAGTGTGCTTGTCCTAAGCTTATCCTTTGTCTCGCTTTCCTAGCGGTGTCCTGTGCCAATCCTTGCAAGCTACTCTTCCTGAATAGCGCTCATCACTTGTTCCTTGAGCGGTGTTCCTTTCCTCTGTCCTGAGGTGTCCTTCAATTCCATTTTAAGTCACATCCTGCAACTTAGTTGTATCCGTTCTATGTCCTGTGCATCCTGCCGACCGCCAACCTTAGCCATCGTGCTTAAATTTACGCTAGGTAATTAAAAGTGTTGTCCTTTTCCTTAAAGCGTCTTCCTGAATAAGCGTTTTCCATTCACGCTGAACTTTATCCTAAGTTCTGTGCTTGCTGCTTTTCCGTAAGCCGCGTCGTTATCCCTTCGACACAGTGAAGATTACGCTATTGTGGATTTTGGGCAAGGGAGCACAAGAGAATATCGACTGACTTTTTTATGCAGACAATAAAAAACCCATTAAATAACAGGTATTTAATGGGTTTTATTGCTGGTTTTCATGCAGTGAAAGCGTCTTATCTTACAATGGGTGTAAGCGATCTCGCACAAACGGAATCGACGTTAGCGATAAGCCGTTTTGGCGGGATCTTGAGGCGATCCGCTTTTTTGTTCTCTCGTTCGAAATTAATTAGCTCGAAAATTAGTTAGAGCGAAAGTTACTGCCGTTATTTTTTGGGTTACGTCTTGGCGCCGCAGGCTTTGCTGCACCTGAGTTCGCGCGAGATGCAGGGCGAGCGGCACTAGTTCGATCCGAATTTGCACGCTCGGCACTTGGGCTTGATGTGCGACTACTGCTCGCGCTATCGCCATTACGAGCAGATGCTGGTTTTGCCGCGCCAGTATGACGACGGTTTTTGCTCACCGGTTTATGACCACGGGCGTTATCACCTGAACGTTGGCCATCGTTATGCGCTTTTGGCTTTTTCGGTTTCTTGGGCTTGATTGGGCGCGTGTCTAATCTTGATTCCGGAAGGGTATTCACTACTTTAAAGCCTTCAAGATCCATACGCGGCAATACTTGTTTGATCAAACGCTCAATTGAGAACAGATCATGCACTTCATCAATGCACACTAAAGAAATCGCTTTACCGGTTGCACCCGCGCGGCCAGTACGGCCAATACGGTGGACGTAATCTTCTGATACATGCGGTAGGTCGAAGTTGACCACTTGAGGCAACTGCGCGATATCAATACCACGCGCGGCAATATCGGTCGCAACCAATACTCGAACTTCACCAGTTTTGAAGTTTTCTAATGCTTTGGTTCGTGCGCCTTGGCTCTTGTTGCCATGAATAGCAGCCGAGGTAATGCCTCTTTCATCTAAGAAACGGCTTAAACGGTTAGCACCATGTTTGGTTTTGCTAAACACTAATACTTGTTGCCAATCATTATCTTCGATCAGCTTTAATAGCATTGGCGATTTTTGTTTTTGATCGGCAGGGTAGATGCATTGTTCAACCGTGGTGGCCGTTTGGTTGGCTGGGTTGACTGAAATCTCAACCGGATTATTCACTAAACCTTTGGCTAAGTTACGAATATCATCCGAGAAGGTTGCAGAAAATAGCAGGTTTTGACGTTTTGCTGGCAAGAAGCTTAAGATCTTACGAATATCACGAATAAAGCCCATGTCTAACATGCGATCGGCTTCATCTAATACTAGTACTTCAAGTTGTGAGAAACGCACTGCATTTTGATTGTATAGATCAAGCAAGCGACCCGGAGTGGCAACCAGAACATCAACTCCTTGGCGCAGTTTCATCATTTGTGGGTTAATTTTAACTCCACCAAAAACCACGGTTGAGGTTAAACGAGTATGTCGGCTGTATTGCTCAACATTCTTATGCACTTGCGCGGCAAGCTCACGAGTTGGGGTTAAAATCAATGTACGCACTTGATTTGGGCGAACACGATCACCGCCTAAAAGACGCTCTAAGATCGGTAGGGTAAAGCCAGCTGTTTTACCTGTTCCGGTTTGGGCTGCAGCCATGACATCATTGCCTTCGATAACCGCTGGAATGGCTTTCGCTTGAATAGGTGAAGGTGTGTTATAGCCCTGCTCTTCTACCGCTTTTAGTAGAGGTGCAGAAAGTCCCAAAGAGGAAAAACTCATATAGTGATCTCAGTTATTTAATAGATAGCCGGTGTGGCAAATAGGCGTGCATGGCAATTCGGAATAATGTGATCTCGATCTACCATTTTTTTGAATGCGCTATTCTGAGGCTTTTACTCGCTAGCAGCAACAATTATCGTCATTATTATTACTTTTTCGCCAGGTAATTGCTTAAAATGTAGACGAGGTGATTCAATATGCAAATATTCCACCTAATAATACCGAAATAAGGGGTAAATTTTTATGCTGAAAGTGTTTCACTTTGACTGAAATGTCGGTATTCTTGCCGCCACTGAATAAATTATGGATTGATAGTGAATAATTATGCGAAGGATTACGCAGGATTTACGCATTGCCACATGAGAGTAGAATGAATAATACCCCCAAAGAACTTGGTCAATCTCCGCAAGACTATAAGCACTATCCAGCCAAAACCTACATGATGTTTTTGATCCCATCATTGCTGGGTTTATTACTATTTATGGCGCCAATCGAATTCAATGGTTCTTACACCATTCCGGTGGCGGTATTGGCAAAATCATTACAAGCATTTTTAGCCGACAGCATTGTTGATATTGTGGCGTTTGTGATCGCCTTTATGTCGGTCGCCACGCTGGCTTGCAAATTGTTCAAACCAAAATTTGTGCAAAATAGCCCATTCTTACACAGTTTAATGAACCCAAGTCCAATTTGGCTTTTTGTGCGTTTGCTAGGTGGGGTGATTGCTGTGATGAGCCACAGTCAGATTGGCCCTGAATTCATTTGGGCGGATGATACCGGCGGTACGGTGTTAAAAGATTTACTTCCGACCCTATTTTGTGTGTTCATTTTTGCCGGAATGTTACTGCCTCTTTTGCTTAACTTTGGTTTGCTGGAACTTTTTGGCACTTTATTGAGTAAGGTGATGCGCCCAATTTTCAACTTGCCAGGACGCTCAGCTATCGACTGTATGGCATCGTGGTTGGGTGATGGTTCGGTTGGTATCTTATTAACCAGCAAGCAATATGAAGATAAATTTTATACCCAACGTGAAGCGGCAATTGTCGGCACCACCTTCTCCGCGGTATCAATCACATTTAGTTTGGTGGTGATTGCCCAAGTCGGTCTAGAGCAATTGTTCTTACCATTTTACGCCGCTGTGTGTTTAGCCGGTTTTGTGGCCGCGATTATTTTGCCGCGTATTCCACCTCTGCGCTGGAAAAAAGACATCTTTGTTGATGGCAGCATTCCAGACAGTAAAGCCGATGATTTACCCCAAGGACACACCAATTACACTTGGGGCATGACGCTCGCATTACGCAAAGCGCATAACTTACCTTCGTTTAAAAGCGTATTAGGTGAAGGCGTGCGTAATGCAGTCGATATGGTATTTGGCGTATTACCTGTGGTGATGGCGCTGGGTACAGTGGCTTTGATTATTGCGCAGCATACTCCAGTCTTTTCGATTTTAGGTCAGCCGTTTATTCCGTATTTGAAACTGTTAGGCGTACCCGAAGCGGTGCAAGCCTCACAAACCATTGTGGTCGGTTTTGCCGATATGTTTATCCCCGCCATTCTTGCTGCGCCAATCCACAGTGATATGACCCGCTTTATTATTGCGGCGATGTCGGTGACTCAGCTTATTTATATGTCGGAAGTAGGCGCATTATTATTAGGCAGTAAAATTCCAGTGGCATTGTGGGAACTGTTTGTGATCTTTATTCTGCGTACCTTGATAACATTACCTGTTATTGTAGGCGTCGCACATCTGGTGTTTTGATTGACGTTATCATCGCCGCAAGAACTTAATTTATAAAAGGTAGTTACCATGCAACATGAAGAATTTGAAACATTAGTTAAAACGCTATGTACGCTTAATGAAGTACCACAAGTGCTAAAATTTTTACAAATGAACAGCGACGAAGACGTTTCAGAAGCCGCAAAATCATTGTCAGGTCAATTTGCACTGGCTGAAGTTGAGGGCGAAAACCGCATTTACCATGTGACGAACGAACTTGATGAACAGGGCGTTGAACAAGAATATGTCGAGCATATTATGAACGAAGGGGACGATGTGATCCGCTTTGTGGCATGGTTTTTTGAGATCATGTTTGAAGTGAAGATGAAAGAAACCTATCAGGCAGCTGGTAAGGCCTACGTACAACCTAAGCGTTCGTAGTTTTATTATACAAGACCGGCTCTTCGTACTTGAAGTTACATCTTTGTTGGCTGCCTTTAGATGATTGAATACTTAACAAAACCAGTGATCGTGATCACTGGTTTTGTTTTTTGTGCTGTTCACGGTATTTAACCTAGCTTTGCTAATTTTTAACAGCGCATCATGTTGTTTTATTGTTAGAAAAGAGTAATACCTTTTGCGGCTTTTACGATAAAGTAAAGGTAGAGGTGATTTTTTATTCACCTTAGGAACATGTTTTTTTGAATCTAAGAAATATAAAAATGACAAAATGCCAGTCAATAGGATTTGACTAAATTCGGTTTGCTATATGAAGGGATGTCTAATGCAAATAAGAGAAGCAGAATTTACCGATTACACTCAAATAGCCCAACTCCACGCCAGCAATTGGCAGCAAGTCTATGCCGGAATTTTAGACGACGATTACCTACAAAACCAATTACTGGATGAACGCAAGGCGATTTGGCAAACCCGTTTAACCCATCCATCGCTCAACCAAGGTATTTTACTGATAGAACAAGATGATCAGTTGTGTGGCTTTGTGTGTTTATATGGCAACCATAGTTTTGAGCTCGGCACCATGATCGATAATCTGCATGTTGCTAAAGACTATCGCGGTAAAGGCATTGGCAAGCAGTTATTGGCAGAGGCGGCCACTTGGGCTAATAAGCATTTTTCTGATATTGGCTTGTATCTTGAAGTGATCGAAAAAAATTATGCCGCTAAAGGTTTTTATCATTCGATTGGCGGAACACATGCCGGTGATCCAATGTGGAATGCCCCCGATGGCAGTCAAGTTCCTTGCCAAACTTACACTTGGGCATCACCCAAACATTTGCAGCAGTTCGTTTAATACTTTTACAGTGCCACGACATCTTAGTCTTTTAGGTTCTGTGGCCTACTGGGTTTTCTTTATAGCAAGTTGACCTATTGAACACCATGCTCATATAGCGAACCGATTTTTAAGACTACCCACTTTAAATTAGTGTGATATTATATATAGACTATAATCTATATTAGTGCTTTGATAATGTGGACTGTACTCACAACAGATACTTTTGACGAATGGTTTGATTCTCAATCAGACGATACGCAAGAAAAGGTGCTATCGGGTTTGGTTGCATTGAGAAATGGTGGCCCAAGTATTGGTCGGCCGCTCGTCGATACAGTGAAAGCATCTCAACATAAAAATATGAAAGAAATTAGGATCCAGCACCGAGGCGATCCTATTCGAGCATTTTTTGCTTTTGATCCACTGCGCCAAGCGATAGTCCTTTGTGCGGGTAATAAAGTTGGCAACGAGAAGCGATTTTATAAAGACATGATCCCTGTTGCAGATCGTGAATTTACAAACCACCTCTCTGAATTGGAGAATAAATAATGGCTAGAAATCTAAATGAAATGATGGCTTCTCGTTCTTTGGAAAGTCAAAGTCGAATTACTGAAATGGCAGAAGAAATGCTATTAGAGGTAAAGCTTCAATCTCTTCGTGAGGAACTTGAAGTAACACAATCTGAATTAGCGAAACACATGGGGATTAGCCAACCGTCAGTTGTTGCTATTGAACAAAGAGGAAGCGATGTAAAAATCTCCACTATGAAGCGATATGTCGAAGCAATGGGTGGGAAAATGAGTATTGACGTTGAGCTTCCGACTGGTCGGCATATTGGCTTTAATGTTTAAGCATGTAGCTTTTACTGTATGGAGCGAGAAATATTATGTCTAATGGTCTAAAGGTTCTATATGTAATGGTTTAATGATCTTTGAGGGTTCTATAGCCTATAATTGACGGCAATATAGCAACCTAACTATGAACATTAATACTCGAAAAAACGACTATACCCAAAGTAATTGAAGTTGCAGCTTCAAGTAAGACGGGTATAAAATCATCAGTCATTGTCGATGCTAATATACCGAGTTTATCTTGATGACGTAAAATGTGAGACCTAACACCTCACTATCGGCAGATCTCCCCACTTAGTCGTATATTGAGGCGACAACCTTTCTCGCCTCATCGTCCATTTATGCTCAACCGTATCAATTACGCGGACGAATAAACGGCATGTGGCGGTTAACGTCTTTATATAAAAGATAACGGAACGGGCCAGGGCCACCGGCATAACAAGATTGTGGGCAGAACGCGCGGAGCCACATAAAGTCGCCGGCTTCTACTTCAACCCATTCTTGGTTTAAGTGATACACCGCCTTACCTTGTAATACATACAAACCATGCTCCATGACATGAGTTTCATCAAATGGGATCACCGTGCCTGGTTGGAAGGTCACAATATTGACGTGCATGTCATGGCGCATATCGGTCGAATCCACAAAGCGAGTGGTGGCCCATCCATCGTCAGTATCGGGCATCGCAATTGGCTCGAGATCGTTTTCGTTGGTCACAAAAGCTTCTGGTAATGCCAAACCATCAACAAATTGATACGCTTTACGCACCCAATGGAAGCGCACAGGCTGATCATTATTATTATGCACCGTCCAGTGACAACCTGGTGGGATAAATGCATAACCACCTTCGGTCATGTGGTGGGCTTCGCCTTCAATGGTAATGTCCATTTCGCCCGCCACCACAAATAATACCCCTTCTGCATTTGGATCGAGTTCAGGTTTATCCGATCCTCCTTGCGGTGCGATCTCGACAATATATTGCGAGAAAGTTTCAGAGAATCCACTTAATGGGCGAGCAATAACCCACATGCGCATGTTTTGCCAAAATGGCAGGAAACTGGTCACAATATCAGTCATGACACGTTTAGGAATAATCGCATAAGCTTCGGTCAGCACCGCGCGATCGGATAACAGTTGAGTCTGAGGCGGTAAGCCACCTTGTGGTGAGTAGTAAGCGTTTTTCTTGCTCATAGCTTGATAATCCTTTAACAATAGGCCCATAAAATTGCAGCTGAAACGCGACAAAGATTGGGTTGAACAAAAATCTAACTCAGTTGGAGTTATGAACTTGGGTGTTGAATTCAATAATCATTATGCGCCATTTGTTTATGATTGATAAATTAAATAATTTAATTATTATTAGTGGCTAATCCACTAGTTAATAGGCGACTTAATTTATGAATCACACGCTCGATCCGATTTTATTGCGTAGCTTAGTGGCGGTGGTCGATACCGGTAATTTTACCCGCGCGGCTCAAAGCACCCATTTAACTCAATCCACCATTAGCCAGCAGATTCGTAAACTGGAAGTTCAACTGGGCTGTGAATTGTTGATCCGTAAAAAACGTCACGCCATTCCTACTTTAGAAGGGGAAAGGGTGGTGAATTATGCTCGCAGAATATTGTCTATGATGGAAGAAGCGATCACTCAAACCGTGATTAGCGCAGAGCAAAGGCCGATCCGGCTTGGGGTGCCAGAAGATTTTGCCACCCATGAGCTAATGCCCACCTTAACGCGCTTTGCTAATGCTTTTCCGAATGTTCGTTTGGAAGTCAAAGGCGGGATGTGTAGCGATATTTGGGCCCAATTTCAAAATAATGAACTCGATATTGCCTTGGTCAAACATCGACTCGGCAGTGCTCAAGGCGTCGCCAGTTGGTCAGAGCCGTTATGTTGGATTGATAGCTTAGATGTCGATAATTTGGCCAAAGATACGGTGCCTTTAGTGGGCTTGCCGAGCACGGGTTTGTATCGCAGTGAAATGGCGCATAGCTTTGATTCTTTAGGGCGAAAGTGGCGCATGGCATACATCACCAGCAGTTTATCTGGCGTGGGGTGCGCGGTTGAAGCAGGGTTGGGGTTATCATTATTACCCAAAAGATTGATCACAGCCAAGCACCGTAAACTGGGCGCAGAGCAAGGATTGCCATCGATCACACCGCTAGAATTATTGCTGCATATTCAACAGCAACCCTCAATTCACACTAAAATGTTAGCCGATTTTTTGCAGCAAGCATGTGATCAAATCTTTGATCTCAATTCAAGTAATCAAATGATCGAATAGGGACGGGCGATGGGTATAACATCTAAAAAAGGCACTCAACCTAGGTTCAGTGCCTTTATGCGGTTATGACTATTATTATGACCTAAACTTAGTCGTCAACTTTGCAGTCAGAAATATCGGTGTAAGTGTTCTCGGTTAAAGTCACACTATCATCGCCTACCACATAACCAAATAACGCATTATCCGTTGTCACTGTGCCTTTTAAATCAATCTCTTGATCGTTATCAGCCAGTTCGACTTCTTTGACCGTATAAGTGATAGCGCCTTGCTCACCTTTGATTTCGACCCCTTCAAGTTCAACTTTTTCGCCATCAATACTGGCTAATGTTAAACGATCATCAAAATAAGTATTGGCATTGGTTTCAAAGGGGATGCCGTTAATGCTAATGGTGCTATCTGAAACGCTTGCTGTACCTTCAACTTCAAAACTGTTTTTCTCATCCATTGGGCGATATTCTGGTCAAGCCCAATAGGACACCTGACTTTGTAATTTTTCATAGTCGATTGGCGTTAAATCACCAAGCGTAGTATGCAACCTTTCATGGTTGTAATACCGGATATATTCTTCAACATCTTCT
>NZ_JAAUWS010000061.1:0-11891 GCF_014694465.1 Vibrio sp. S11_S32
TTATATAACTTCCAGTTTTTGGTCTTATAACGAGGTTTTGGCATGAATATCGATGGTTTAGTGGGGAGTAAACGATCTGATCGTCAGTTTCACATTTAGTTCCATCGAATTACGCAACAAAGCCCTAAGTAGAGCAAACTACGTTGTTCGATTAAAATTTTAGTGATCACTTTCGGGCTAATTGAATTAATAAAAGGCTGATGATCTTTTATGCCAATACCGACCCAAGGTATTGGCGTCGACCAACCTTGCCTTAGGTATTCACCGCTACCGATATGACAGATATTTTGCCACTTTAAAACCCAACCGCCACGATATACATGTTGTTGTAGATGATCACGGGTTAAGGTAAAACCAATATTTTGGCTATAGATTAATTGTTGAACCGTGAAATATAAACTGGCGATGATGAATGCAAAAAGAAGCGTGATTTTGCTATTTGAGTAGGCATGAATAATGAGACAGCCAGATAATAGTACCGCGACGAGAGTGTATTTCAACCACAGCGGAATAGACGGTTGTTGCTGGAATAATTGTAAGGTTGGCATCGATATCCTTTCGTGGTGAGACGCTATTTTTAAATGCAGAATGAATAATCAAAGTTAAGACTTATTACTGCATTTTGTGAATTTTCAAATAAATGTTAGCAATTTAGTGTAAAAAACAGCCAGTCGCTGTGAATTTGATTTATATTTTGTTATAACTCCGTTCAACATTTTTACCACACTATTTATAGTGACTTGTGGAGAACTTTGATGAGACTTGCACATAAACGCAATGTACAACGTAAACTAAAAAAACCTTTAAAGCAACCAAAGTAGCGACAGAAAAAACAGTCGTTGCTGTGAAGCCTAAAGCAGAAAAAGCGGTAGCAAAAGTCAAAACCGTTGCTGCTAAAGTTGAAAAAGTGGCGACTGCCGCAATTGACGCTGCAGTAGAAGCCGCTCAAGACGTTAAATTAACACCAAAGCAGCAGTCTGTTCTTGATATTGTCGCGGCAAATGCGTCTGGTATTAGCCCTAAAAATATTGGCTTAGCAGCAGGTCAAGAAGATGCTAAAGCCGCAGCATGGGCGACCGGCGGCTTGAAAAAACTACTTGAAGAAAACCTAGTGGTTAAAGAGCAAGCAGAAGGTAATAAAGTGATTTACAAATTGGCATAAGCCTTTGTAAATCATTTTAGCTTAAATCTGCAGTTGAGCGAATGTTGTCCTGCAGATAGCAAAACTAAGTGAAATATATTAACCCTCAAGATTGATCTTTCAATCTCGAGGGTTTTTTTATGCTTAATGCTTAATGCTTAATGCTTAATGCTTAATGCTTAATGCTTAATGCTTAATGATATGGCTTGGTCGATGAGGTAAGCGTTTAACATCACAATATTCACAATTAAGTGACAAAAATTCAAGCGCAACTACTTAGGTAGAAATAAACGTTAGGCAAATACCCACAGATATTAGCAACTGAAATTTAAAGGAAAATATTAAAGAGTCAGTACTTATACTTAATACTTTGGTCTGAACCGCTTTGGTTGTACCTTGGTTTAGAGGCGTTAAATGCGTATAGCTCCCGATTGGAAAGTTGTCTTATATAAGCAAATCTTGCTTTGGATTGGACATAAATCCACTGTTTTAAAATTATTAAAGTCACTGTGAGTCATTGAAAAAGTTAAACAGTTACTTCAATAAATTGAGGATAAAACAATAATAACCAAAGGACGAAGGTATGAGTTTATTGAAAAAAACGTTGCAGGGTGTGGTGAAAAAGACCTTGATAGCGATATTTGCTTGTAGTGCCATGATGGCAACCAGTGTTAGCGCCGCAGAAAAGGTTTATCGCTTAAAGCTTGCAGAAACATGGGGAGCAAATTTCCCTGTGTTTGGAGATGCCACCAAAAACATGGCTAAAATGGCAGAACAAATGTCCAATGGTCGATTACAAATTCGAATTGATTCTGCCAATAAACACAAAGCGCCTTTAGGGGTGTTTGATATGGTGAAATCGGGTCAATACGACATGGGCCATTCGGGTTCTTATTATTGGAAAGGCAAGGTACCGAACACTTTATATTTCACTTCTATGCCTTTTGGTATGTTACCGGCTGAACAATATGCGTGGTTCTACTACGGTGGTGGCATGGAGTTGATGGAAAAAGTATATAGCCCGCACAATTTGATGTCTTTCCCTGGCGGAAATACCGAATTTCAAATGGGCGGTTGGTTTCAAAAAGAAATCAATTCGGTTGATGATCTTAAAGGGTTGAAAATGCGTATCCCTGGTTTTGCCGGTGAAATCATGGCAGAGCTTGGGGCAAAACCAACCAATATTGCCCCGGGTGAACTGTATACCGCATTAGAGCGTCGTACTATCGATGCGCTAGAGTGGGTCGGTCCATCATTAGACTTACGCATGGGCTTTCATAAAATTGCGCCGTATTACTACACCGGTTGGCATGAGCCGGGCTCTGAGTTGCAATTCTTAGTCAATAAGAGAGTGTGGGATAAGTTGCCGGCTGATCTACAAGAGATCTTGCGCATTTCAATGAAAACCGCCGCTTACGATATGTATGTTCAGGCTGTGCATGAAAGTGGTAAAAACTGGGCGACGATTAAAACTGATTATCCCAATGTAAAAGTCAAAAACTTCCCACCTGAAGTGATGGATGCTTTGCGCGCCGCAAACGATAAGCTACTTAAAGAGCATGCCGCAAAAGATCCACTCACCAAAGAAATACAAATGTCACAAGCGGCGTATTTAAAACAAGTACGAGCATGGACCGATATTTCCACCAAAGCCTATTTAGATAACGAAGCTAAATAAGCCCTAGCCGTAAAGTCGAAGATGACCTTATTCATCATCACGACTTTGCGGCTTTTTTCATTGTCACTGTGGCATTCTCAAGGAGTAGAGAGATGAGCTTAATAAAACTGGAGAGGGGCTTTAACCGTTTTGGTGACGTGCTCGGTTGGATTGCTAGCGTGCTGTTTATTATGTTGATGTTTAATGTGGTGTATGACGTGGTGATGCGTTATGCCTTTAATGACGTTTCGATTGGCATGCAAGAAATGGAATGGCATTTATTTTCGGTGGTATTTTTATTAGGCGTACCCTATGCCATCCGCACCAGTGGCCATGTACGAGTCGATGTTATTTACGAAAACCTTTCCGTCCGCACTCGCGCGATTATTGATATTGCAGGGGTGGTTTTTTTATTGCTGCCTTTTTGTTTACTAGTCGCTTGGTATGGCATTAATTATGCTCATGAATCGTATGAGCTTGGTGAGACCTCGGGCGATCCTGGTGGTTTGCCGTATCGTTGGATCATTAAATCCACTATTTCCTTATCTTTTTTCTGCATGGCGGTCAGTGGTATCGGCATGTTACTCAATTCGATCAATCGTTTGATCAATCCGCTGCACCCTGAGCTTGGAAAAGAAGCGAAGTCATCCAATACACAAGGAGAGTTATCATGATCGGTATTGTGATGTTTTTGGTGGCGTTATTTGCCTTGTTAATTGGTTTTCCTGTGGCATTTACCTTTGGCGGCATCGCCTTGATTTTTGGTATATGGGCAGAAGGGCCCGAAATGTTTGCTTTTATGCCATACCGTATTCAATCGATCATGCAAAACACCGTATTAATGGCAGTACCTCTATTTGTGTTTATGGGGCTAGTGTTACAAAAAACAAAATTAGCCGAACAATTACTCGAATCGATGGCGCGTTTATTTGGTGGCGTGCGTGGCGGGATCGCGATTTCTACTGTATTGGTTGGCGTATTACTGGCGGCCTCCACTGGAGTAGTGGGAGCATCTGTTGTGGCGATGGGGCTGATCTCCTTGCCAGTTATGATGAAATACAATTACAACAAAGGGCTGGCTTGCGGCACTATTTGCGCCTCGGGCACCTTAGGACAAATTATACCACCTTCCATCGTGTTAATTTTGTTAGGTGATGTACTTGGCGTGCCGGTGGGTGATTTATTCCATGCTGCTATTTTGCCGGGGTTGGTATTGGTGGGCGCTTATGTCATTTATATTTTAATTTATGCGCACCTAAATCCTCAAGAAGCGCAATGCATGACGCGAGAAGAGAATATTTCGCGCAAACAAGAAATCCGTAAAGCTTTGTTTGCGGTTATCCCGCCACTGGCCTTGATTGTGGTGGTATTAGGATCGATTTTTGCGGGGATCGCTACTCCAACCGAATCGGCGGCTCTGGGCGGTGCAGGTTCGATTGTTTTAGCATTATTATACCGTCAGTTTAGCTGGAAAATGCTGTATGAAAGCGCGCAAGAAACGGTCAAAGTGACTGCGATGGTATTTGCGATTTTGTTGGGAGCCACTGCCTTTTCAATGGCGTTTGTTTATACCGGTGGTGATTACTTGGTTGAAGAGTGGATGACGTCTCTGCCGGGGGATAAATGGGGCTTCTTAATTGTCACCATGCTAGTGATCTTGGTGTTGGGTTTCTTTATCGACTTTATTGAGATTTGTTTCATTATCGTGCCAATCTTAGTGCCGGTTGCCGAGCTGATGGGCATTAATTTGATGTGGTTTGGCATATTGATCGCAATGAATTTGCAAACCTCATTTTTAACGCCGCCATTTGGTTTTAGCTTATTCTACTTAAAAGGGGTTGCGCCGGATGGCATCACCACGCGCGATATCTATAAAGGCGTAATGCCGTTTATTGCGATACAAGTGATGGTGTTGATCTCGTTACTTATATTCCCTGAGTTCTACGGCATGAGCGCATTTTATTAGCATTGATACAAAGTGGGTTTAATAGGCAGTGGCATTTTAGTCACTGCCTTTATTGTTTTTAATATTGATTTTGTGACCAGTACGCTGAATTCTTTTTTTATCCCATCGAAAATTTCACTTTAGTGTTAATATTATTCATCTAAATGGATGTTTTTAGACGCTTTAATTTGAGTTTCGAGGTAGGGAATGCCGTTAAAAGCGAAACTGTTTTTACTCACATTGATCCCGTTATTGTGCGTAACAGCAAGTATCAGTTGGATCTTTGTTCACCAAACCAAAGCGTTAGGTGAAAAAGAAATCAATACCTTTCGCGCCACGCTGGTGGAGTCTCGCGAACGGGCGTTAAAAGATAATCTGCAACTTGCGCTTGCCGCGATTAGTCATGTCTATCATCCTGCGGCTAAAAATGATGCCGATGCCAAATCTCGGGTAAAAACTATTTTATCCAATTTACGCTATGGTCACGATGGCTATTTCTTTGTGTACGATAAAAGCGGCACCAATCTTGTTCATCCTATCCAACCAGATTTGATCGGTAAAAATCTCATAAAATTGCAAGATGCTGATGGTGACTACTTGATTGAAGCGTTGCTTTTTGAGGCTCAGACTGGTGGCGGATTTCATCAATATTTATGGAACAAGCCCAGCAATAATCAATTGGAAGAAAAGCTAAGTTACGCCGTGTGGTTAGATAAGTGGCAATGGATGGTGGGGACTGGGTTATATATTGATGACATAGAGCAAGAGGTCATGGGCTTGACCGAGACCATTAACCAAAATATCGAAGCAACTTTTTTCTCTGTGGTAGCGTTGTTATCCGTGACGGTGGCGGTGATCATTGTTTTGACCCTGGCGATAAATTTTCATGAATACAAATTGGCCGATAAAAGTTTAAAAGACTTAGTGAATCGAACGGTTTTGTTTCAAGAGGATGAAAAAAAACACCTTGCGCGTGAACTGCACGATGGTATTAATCAGCTATTAGTCTCGAGTAAGTGTCATTTAGATATTTTATCGCACAGCGTGATCACAGAGGGCTGCATTAATAGTAAAACCTTATCGATGATCAGCAAAGCCGAACACTCACTGCAAACCGCCATTTTAGAAGTTAGACGAATTTCGCATAATCTGCGCCCCAGTGCGTTAGATGATTTGGGCTTGGAGTCTGCAATTAATTCATTATTAAGTGATTTTTCCGAGCACACTCAATTACAACTCAATAAAACGATATTACTTGGCGATCAGCGCCTTGATAATGAAATTAATATTACGCTATATCGTGTGGTGCAAGAGGCACTGATGAATATAGAGAAGCACGCTATGGCCTCTCAAGTTGATGTTCGTTTGCAACACATTGCCAATTTAATTCAATTGATTGTGCGTGATGATGGAGTTGGGTTTCCGTTATCGCAAATTGGCTCGAAAAGCGGTATTGGTTTACGAAACATGCGTGAACGGGTCGATTTTTTAGGGGGTGAGTTTGAGATCAATAGTGAAAAAAACGGTGGAACCGAAATAACCGTATTACTTAAAACCAATATTATCCGAAAGATATAAGGTCTGAACAATATGAATGACATTGTGGATCAAAAAATTGGTCGTGATGGCAAAATACGAACCTTGGTGGTGGATGACCATCAAGTGGTGTTGGATGGCTTTGTGGCTCGCTTACAATTAGAAGCCTGTATAGATGTAGTAGCGACCGCCAGTAATGGACTAGAAGCACTTGAGGCTGTAGGGGGGCATCACCCTGATGTGGTGTTAATGGACATTAGCATGCCAATAATGACGGGGCTTGAAGCGGCGGAACAAATTAAACAGCAATACCCACAGGTAAAAGTATTAATACTCACCATGCATGATAATCGCGAATACATAATGAAAGTTATGCAAGCTGGTGCGGTTGGGTATATGCTCAAGGATATTTCAGCCGATAAATTAGTACAGGCAATAAAAACCGTACATCAAGGCTCGACTTATTTTTGCGAATCGGTGACTCAAACGTTATTTACTCAACCTATTAGCGATCCCGTTAATAGCAAAGTGAATCCGTTAAGTCGCCGTGAAGATGTGATCTTAAAATTAGTGGCGCAAGGTAATAGCAGCAAGAAAATTGCCAAAGCGTTAGAAATTAGTTACCGAACGGTGGAGACGCATAGGCAAAATATTAAACATAAACTCGATTTACATTCAACTGCAGAATTAACCAAATATGCAATGCAAAAAGGATTGTTATAATAAAAATAGTTTTATCACTAAAATAATGTTTAGTGAGCGAAATGTTTTTCGGATCTAGATCACAGGGAGGTGCCGCTTATTAAATGGTCTTTTTTTGCATTTTATGCTGTTTTTTTGTTCGTTTAACTGTGTTTTTGACAGTTTAACTAGATATTTTTGACTGGATCGTTAGGATCTAGATCAGAGAAAATTAATTATTTATAATTTTATGTTTAGTGTGCAAATGTTTTTGCAGGCTAAGAACGATTTGTTATTCCAAAATGGACGAGAAGTATGACTAAGGGTATAGACAAATACAGTATAGACAGTACCGACTATACGATAGGACAAGATAATGTCCAAAAGTGGGGTTTTGATGTACATAACTCCGTATTTACCATCAGTGCAGGTTTGATCCTGCTGTTTCTAATCGCGATTTTAGTGACCGATGCCTCGACTGCAAAAGTGGCATTAGATGGGGTGAAAAATGCCATCATCGATAAATTCGACGTATTATTCGTTCTATCAGGCAACCTTTTTGTTATTTTCTGTCTTGCTTTGATTGTATCGCCTTTTGGTAAAATTCGTTTAGGTGGTGATGAAGCGAAAGCTGAGCATTCTTATCTTTCTTGGTTGGCAATGTTATTTGCTGCCGGTATGGGGATTGGTTTGATGTTCTGGAGCGTGGCAGAACCGGCAGCGTATTATACCGACTGGTTTGGAACGCCTCTTAATGTGGCAGCAAATACCCCTGAAGCGGCTAAAATGGCGCTGGGTGCGACCATGTATCACTGGGGCCTGCATCCTTGGGCAATTTATGCGGTTGTCGCGCTATCACTTGCCTTCTTTACTTACAATAAAGGTTTACCACTTTCGATTCGCTCGATTTTCTATCCTATTTTAGGCGATCGTACTTGGGGTTGGCCTGGTCATATCATTGATATTTTAGCGGTATTAGCTACCTTGTTTGGTCTTGCAACTTCGCTTGGTTTTGGCGCGCAACAAGCCGCAGCGGGTATTGGCCATGTGTTTGGTATTGACGCAGGAGTTGGGTTGCAGCTTATCGTTATTGTTGGCGTAACCATTTTAACCACCATTTCAGTGATCCGCGGCATCGATGGTGGTGTTAAGCTTATTAGTAACATCAACATGGTGGTCGCTTTTATTCTGCTCATGTTCATCATTGTGGTGTGTTTCAATGTGGTATCGGTATCGATCCCTGAAACAATTGTTAGCTATGTAAAAAATATTATTCCACTGTCGAATCCATTTGGTCGTGAAGATGAAGCGTGGATGCACGGCTGGACAGTATTCTATTGGGCTTGGTGGATGTCTTGGTCGCCATTCGTTGGTATGTTTATCGCTCGTGTTTCTCGTGGGCGTACCGTGCGTGAATTTGTTACCGCAGTATTGCTTCTACCAACCATCATTACGTCTGTTTGGATGGGCGCATTCGGTGGCGTTGGTATTGAACAGTTAACCGATAAAGTCGGCATGTTAGGTCAAAATGGTTTCTCTGATGTGACCATGGCGATGTTCCAAATGTTTGATGCTCTGCCAATGAGCCAAATTATCTCATGTATTGCGATTTTGCTCATTTTGGTGTTCTTTGTTAGTTCATCGGATTCAGGCTCTTTAGTTATCGATAGCATCACGGCTGGTGGTAAAATTGATTCACCAGTACCGCAACGTATCTTCTGGGCTGTGGTTCAAGGCGCAGTTGCGATGGCACTACTTTGGGTTGGTGGCAGCGATGCGATTGGCGCATTACAAGCGGCAGCGGTGTCGACCGCATTACCGTTTGTGTTTGTATTGCTGATCATGTGTGTCAGTTTAATTCTTGGCATGAGAACCGAGCCACGCAAATAACAAACTCGCTTAAATTTACAATCAAAAAAAGGTTGGTCACTTTAAAAGTGCCAACCTTTTTTATTGCCTATAATAAGCGCTAGATATGCGATTGGCCTTTTAACTTTGCCATCGATTTTGCTGGTAACAACGTTGTGTCGAGAATCTAGGGATTAACCATTACTAATATCTACTGTCTTTAAGCCCATGATTCGAATCCAGAGCGGTATAGTCATCGAAATTATTGTGACTAAAACCTTCATCATGGAGGGTCAAGAAGCTTTTAAGTTGAAGCTTACTATGAATCCAAGTTTCTCTTGCAACATGATGTAATAATTATGTGTATCAATAATTATTTATTTTGCTGTTGCTCTAAAAAAATTAAAGGATCAGACTTATCCAAGTCAAATTCAGATTATTGTTATTGATGATGGCTCTACAAACAACGCAATCAGTAGAGTTAAAGAATGGATTGATAACACCGAGATGAACCATGACTTCCAAGTAATAGAAAGGCCAGTGAATGGTGGAAGAAAAGGCTTTGCCTTAGATCATATACTAGACCTTGGTATTGCTACTGGAGAGGTCTATGTCGTTGTAGACAGTGATACTTATATCGATACCAATGGCATCTATGAGCTGGTAATTAAGCTTTGGTCTGATGACAAATACGCTGCGGTCTGTGGGTATATTACGCCAGAAAACCATAAAGACAGTTTTATAGGCAAATTACAGCATTATGAACACATTAGCTTTTATGGTGCGATAAGAGCCGCCCAAGACAAACTAGGTTGTGTTCCAGTATTAGCTGGCGCGTTTGTTGCTCACCGAGCTTCAGTGGTGAATCAATTAGGGGGTTGGAGCGAGTGGTTGGTCGAAGATATCGCGTGGTGCTGGAAGGCAATATCGAATGGCTATCGAACAGGGTATGCACCTAAAGCTAAGGCAACAACGCAGTGCCCAACAGATACGAAAGGACTGTTTAATCAACGCAGGCGCTGGGCGCGAGGCCGAGTAGAGGCGTATACAGAAGCATGGAAAACTCATTGGTTCGCAGGCTTATGTGCCTCCCCTTGGTTTTTGCTTACCGCAGCCCAGTATATATTTCCATCAAGTATTGTTTTGTTTGGCTTTATGGTTGCAGCCGGTATTTGGATTCCAATTGCAATCGGTGCTGTCAATATAATGATTTATTTCTTACTGGTGCAATCTTATATAAAAGACTTTGAACTTTCTGGCGATTTATCAAACCGACAAGTTATTACAGCACCAATATATTCAGCCTTATTAGAGTCCATTACGTGGCTACCTAATTTACTCGGTTATTCAGATGAAATTTTGGGTAAGAAAAAAGGTTGGTTAACAAGATAGTTTTTATGAGCGCAATACTCTTTTACTGTAATTTAATATAAGGACATAACTTATGTATAACTTAAGTGTTGATGAAATTTCAATGGTTGATGGTGGTGGTGATGGTGGAAAAATGTTTGGAACGCCGCAACAAATAACTGGAGGGATAATAATTAGTGAAGTATCGAGTGCTGCTAAGCAGGCATATAATCTTCCAACCCCTCAAACAGGTCCAAATTCAAATGTTGCTGCTGGTATGAACAACTCAGGTGGAGCGTATATGGGGAACGGTCTTCAGACCGGAGGTGGAATGGCAGGATCTGCTACAGGAGGGAGAGGGTATGGTTATTAGTAATGGCCTTTTGATGTAAAATAAATAGAGGTTGTTATGGGGAGGATTGTAGTTCTAATTGTATTCATGCTTCTGTCAATTTTATTGTTTGAATATTATGAAGGAAGTAAAAATCACCTTGTTGAGATCATAATAAAGGTTTCATCAGGGATGGGGTTCATTCAAGTTTATTGTTATTGTCTTAATAGGTTAACAATATTTTTCGACCGTTAATTGTTCTAGTGGAGTTGTAGAAAAATGGTTTCCGGTTGGCTGATGTTTTAATGGCTTGGTTTTTTTTTCAATATCTATTCATTTTTTTCTTGGTTAACAAGATAGTTTTTATGAGCGCAGTACTCTTTTACTGTAATTTAATAGAAGGAAATAACTTATGTATAACTTAAGTGTTGATTAAATTTCAATGGTTGATGGTGGTTACCCAGCATCGAATGGTAGTTACAGTAAACCAAGTCAAGGTCCATTTAGCTCTAATTGCATAGGAAATGTTATTGCAGGAGCAGTTTTGGGGTCAGCTGGAGGCCTTGGTTGGGCCACAATGGGAGCAGCAGCTGGTGCCTACACTGGTCAATGTTTTAATGGTAATGGCGGTTATTGAATTTAGGATTAAATGGCACGCGAAAGCGTGAAAATAGAGAAGGTATATATGTGCTATTTTGAAAAAAAATACAAAAATGCATCTTTGGAATTAAGAGCTAACGGTCTTGAAATTACGCCATTTATAAAGATATTAAGATTTTTAGGGTTGAGAGTTAAACCTCTTTATTATAATGAGATTTATAAAAACTTATTTATTGTTTATTCTTTTTGGTTTTGTCTTGTTATGGTTTTGAGTTTTTTTTCAAATAAATTAGACTACATTTTCTTGTCTATATTTCCTGCGTTTGTGTCATTGGTTTTTTCTTTTTACTATCATTATAAATTTAAAATTTTAAGGCTAACCCCATGGAGGGAGTTGTGATTGTTGGTTGTAGTTCTAAATATAAGTCTATTTATATAAACTGGGCATTAATGAATAATTGTAACTACAAATGCAATTATTGTCATTCAGACTTAAATAGTGGTTCTATTAAAGTACCACCTTATGAAGCTGTAGTTGATTTTATTGAGTTGCTTTTTGAGTGTTCGGATAGCTCGATGTTGACGGGCTTTGTTGCGTAATTCGATGGAACTAAATGTGAAACTGACGATCAGATCGTTTACTCCCCACTAAACCATCGATATTCATGCCAAAACATCGTTATAAGACCAAAAACTGGAAGTTATATAATCAATCACTGATTAAACGTGGTTCACTGACTTTCTGGATTGATGAAGAAGCTATCCAAGAATGGAAAGAAGCTAAACAAGGGCTGCGTGGTAG
>NZ_JAAUWS010000062.1:0-11708 GCF_014694465.1 Vibrio sp. S11_S32
AGGCCGATTGCCTCTTCTTTAAATTCTTTCGTATAAGTTCGATATTGACGTTTTGTATTCATATTCACCTCGATTGATTATCGTATTATCCACAATCAAGGTGTCCAGATCGATTAGACCAGAATAGCTTTCAGGGGCCGAGCAAATTTAAGCGTATTATGAAAGATGTGATCAGTGCAATGAATGCCAGTGACGATGCTAAAGTGCAATTAAGTGGTCATTTAACCATGTCTTTGGGCGATGAAGATTATATTTTCCAAGATGCGACCGGTGAAATCACAGTCGAGATTGATGACGATATTTGGTTTGGCAGAACCGTTACTCCTAAAACGACCATTCTGATCCGCGGTGAAGTTGAAAAAGATTGGAATAACACTTCGATTGATGTTGATAGCTTGGAAATCGTTAAGTAACCGTACATGGTTAAATAGCTTGGCGATTTAATAAAAAATAAAACCCTGATAACTCGATAAGTTATCAGGGTTTTTTAATGCTTGGAAAGTTATAAAACGCTACGCTCTGGAACGGATTATATCTGAAAATACTACATGTAAATCGCTAGAGGTAGCATCATCATTTAAGTTTAAATTGGCCCGAATATGCTGCATGTGGTGATCCATTAAATGCAGCGCTTCTTCTTTATTGCCTGCTTCAATTGCATTGAGTAAATTGGTATGTTCGTCTTGTGAACAATTACTGTTGTTACTGCCTTCGTATTGAGCAATCAGTAGCGAGGTTTGTGATACTAAGCTGCGTAAAAAGTGCAGTAGTGGGGCATTTTTTGCCATTTTAGCCAACTCAATGTGAAACTCACCAGAAAGTCGGATGCCTTTTCCTATATCGTTATTGGCAATAGCTTCGTTCTCGCTGGTGACTAAATTGCGCAGCACTTGCAGCTGAATTTGGTTGCAGTTTTCAGTTGCCAGCTCAGTGACAGCTAACTCTGTTATCTCGCGTGCTTTTAATATTTGAATGGCATCTTCAATGGTAGGGGCCGAAACGGTTGCCCCTTTATTTGGTTTTATATCAACAACTTGTTCGAGCGATAAGCGTAAAAGCGCGCGGCGAATAATGGTGCGGCTTACCCCGAATATTTCACTTAATGATTCTTCATTGAGCTTGGTATTCGGCGGTAAGCGTTGTTCCAATATCGCATCAAAGATATAGCAATACACCACATCATCTTGTGTTTGGTTATTTGCTTTCGCTTGCATTTTGGTGTTAGAAATTTTATTTAATTTAGTCATGCTCAGTCTGCTGATATTCCAAAATAATATTGTACATTATAGACCTTATTCTACTCAGGTCTCTAATGAATACAACTTCGCATGCAAAATGCCTTGCAGTGCACACTTTTCATCCAGATCCGACAAATCACCACTCACGCCGACAGCGCCAATGATTTGACTGGATTCTGACCGTATTAATAACCCGCCGGGTACTGGCACCAAATTACCTTGAGCCAATACATTAATAGCCGAAATAAAGGCGGGGCGAATTTCTGCATCTTGCGCCAGTTTTCGTGATGAGCATCCTAAGGCGATGGCTCCCCATGCTTTGGCAATTGCAATGTCGGGTCGTAACATACTCGCCCCATCTTGCCGTTGCAAAGACACCAGCTTGCCACCAGTGTCTAGTATTGCCACCTGTGTCTAGTATTGCCACAGTAAGTGGGGCGGTATGTAATTCTGTTGCGGTATCAAAGGCACCTTGGGTGATGTTTAAAGCCTGTTGTAGTGTTAAACTCATCGTGTAACTCCTTTATTATCGTACAGATTAAGCCGCCATAACATATCTGTTTAGCAATATGTGTTTGGTGTGCAAAACCTATTTGTTCGACAAAGAAGTAAAGCGCCTTTCTTCATTGATCTTAAAAAACTAAGCAATTTAAGATGCAGTGTCACTATTTTTTTCTACTGCATATATGTTACTGCATCTTAATCACATCATCTTAGTATCTTTGGTTGATTAATTAAGTAGAGAATAGCTCGGTAGTGTCAAGAACTCTGCAAAATCGTCTTGGGTCGATAATGTATCGAACATCTTGGCCGTTTCTTCAAATCGTCCTTGAGCATAACGTTGCTCGCCAACTTCTTGTTTAATCGTGATTAGTTCTTCAGCCAACAGGGAGCGGAAATACGCTTCTGTTACCACTTGGCCATCGTCAAGTTTTACGCCGTGTTTGATCCATTGCCAAATTCCAGCGCGTGAGATTTCTGCGGTTGCGGCGTCTTCCATTAAGCCATAAATCGGCACACAACCTACGCCGCTGATCCAAGCCTCAATGTAGTACAACGCAATGCGAATATTTTTGCGCAAGCCTTCTTGGTTACGGGGGCCTTCACAAGGGGCAAGCAGTTGTTCGGCTGTGATTTCTGCCACATAGCTGCTGTCGTAATCCATTTGGTTTACGCTGCCTTTTAATTTTTTATCGAAGATATCCATTGCAATATCAACCAATTTTGGATGCGCCACCCAAGTGCCATCGTGACCATTACTTGATTCGCGGTTTTTATCGTCTTCTACTTTTGCCAATACTTGTTCCATCACTTGTGGATCAGAGCTTGGAATAAAGGCTGACATTCCGCCCATTGCCAGTGCGCCGCGTGCGTGACAGGTTTTGACCAGTAATTGGCTATAAGCGCGTTTAAGAACGGCTTGTCCATACCAATGCTATGACGGTCTGGCAGGATGCGATCTTTATGATTCTTCAATGTTTTAATGTAGCTAAAAATGTAGTCCCAACGGCCACAGTTCATCGCCACAATATGCTCACGCATCACATACAGAATTTCTTCCATTTGGAATACCGCAGGCAAAGTCTCGATTAAAATGGTTGCTTTGATGGTGCCACGCTCGACCGAAAAATAATCTTCAGTAAAGGTAAATACATCATCCCACCATTTAGCTTCTTCCATACTTTCTAGTTTTGGAATGTAGTAATACACGCCTTCGCCTTTTTGAGCGCGCGTTTGGTAGTTATGGAAGAAGTACAAAGCAAAGTCCATCAAACAACCCGCGATGGCTTTACCGTTATATTGAATGTGTTTTTCAGGTAAGTGCAACCCACGAGGACGGGCTAGTAGCTGTGCTGGTGCATCAACTAAGTTGTATTCTTTTCCTTTCTTTTCATCCAAGTAACTGATGGTGCCAGCGTTGGCATCTCTTAAGTTAACTTGGCCATCGATCATGTTTTCCCATGTCGGAGCAGAAGCATCTTCAAAACAACACATGAACACTTTTGCGCCTGAATTAAGCGCGTTGATCACCATTTTACGGTCAATTGGCCCCGTAATTTCGACACGTCGATCTTGCAGTACTTTAGGAATAGGGGCGACTTTCCAACTTTTATCCTCACGAATGTGTTGAGTATCGGCACGAAAGTCGGGCAGTTTACCGCCATCAAATTGGGATTGATGCTGGCGGCGCAGAGCCATAACCTCTTCTAGTGGTTGACTGAACTTAGTAACAAGTGCATCTAAGAAGTCGAGTGCTGATGGAGAAAGAATCTCTTGTTGTTGTGCGCTTTGTAGTGTGCCGATCACTTTGATTGAATGACATGGATTTGCCATACCTCCAGTGACTTCACGTTCCTGTGTGCTGTGCATAATGGTCTCCTTTATGAACATATGCTCTGACAATTGAAGTGTTTTATCTGCTCGCGACTAACATCGAGATAGTGACAACGCCGAATAACAGTATCAATGACAATGAGTGTAGGAATGATTGTGATTGTGTACATTAATGTTTTACGTTTTCATTATTTATAACGCTTTTTTTACATAAGATCAAAAAAATATTAACGTGATGTGATAGTAAAAAAATGGTTCAATACTGGTTTGATGATTATTAAATTTTTATAAAACAGACTGTTACTTCAACCCTTGCCGATTGTGTACAATTTATTTGTTTTTTTATTTGCGTGTTTATAGGATCTCGATCTAGACTGGGCAATGTATTTAACATTGCATACAATATGAATTAGGAAGGGATTCAAACTATGGCTAAGATGAAAGCAATTGAAGCTGCAGTAGAAGTATTGAAGCGTGAAGGGGTAGATATTGCCTTTGGTGTACCAGGCGCGGCGATTAATCCATTTTATGCGGCAATGAAAAAGATCGGTGGTATTGACCATGTGCTTGCCCGCCACGTTGAAGGTGCGTCGCACATGGCAGAGGGTTACACCCGTACTAATGATAACAATATTGGTGTTTGTATTGGGACTTCGGGCCCTGCTGGAACGGATATGATCACGGGCTTGTATTCAGCCTCGGCCGACTCTATTCCCATTTTATGTATTACTGGTCAAGCGCCGCGAGCTCGTTTGCACAAGGAAGATTTCCAAGCGGTGGATATTGAGTCTATCGCCAAGCCGGTGACGAAATGGGCGACCACAGTATTAGAACCCGCATTAGTGCCTCGCGCATTTCAACAAGCGTTTCATATCATGCGTTCGGGTCGCCCAGGTCCGGTATTAATTGATTTGCCGATCGATGTGCAATTAGCTGAGATCGAATTTGATATTGATACTTATGACCCCCTTGAACCTTACCAACCGAGTGCGACTCGTGCTCAAGTTGAAAAAGCACTGACTATGCTGACTCAATCTGAAAAACCACTCATTGTTTCAGGTGGCGGCGTGATCAACGCAGGTGCCAGTGCACAGCTACAAGAGCTGGCTGAAATTTTAAATGTCCCAGTTATTCCTACATTAATGGGTTGGGGCAGTATTCCTGATAGCCATGAATTGATGGCGGGCATGGTTGGGCTACAAACGTCACACCGTTATGGTAATGCCACTATGCTGGCTTCTGACTTTGTTCTGGGCATTGGTAACCGTTGGGCTAACCGTCATACCGGTTCGGTCGATGTGTATACCGAAGGACGTAAAGTTGTCCATGTAGATATTGAACCTACTCAAATTGGACGTGTGTTCTGCCCAGATCTTGGCATTGTTTCCGATGCCAAATCCGCATTAACGTTATTCATTGAAGTGGCAAAAGAAATGCAAGCGGCTGGCAAGCTGAATAATACCGGCTCTTGGGTGAGTGAGTGTATTGAGCGTAAATCGAGCATGTTGCGTAAGACCCACTTTGAAGAAGTGCCGATGAAGCCAATGCGCGTGTATGAAGAAATGAACCGTGCGTTTGGAGAAGACACTTGTTATGTCAGTACCATTGGTCTCTCTCAAATCGCCGCTGCGCAGTTCTTGCATGTGTATAAGCCACGCCATTGGATCAACTGTGGTCAAGCGGGGCCTTTAGGTTGGACTATCCCTGCTGCATTAGGTGTTCGCGCCGCCGATCCAAACCGTCCGATTGTGGCGATCTCGGGTGACTACGATTTCCAATTTATGATTGAAGAGCTAGCGGTAGGTGCACAGTTTAATCTTCCATATATTCATGTGGTTGTGAATAACTCATACCTTGGTTTGATCCGCCAAGCGCAACGACAGTTTGATATTGATTACTGTGTTCAGCTTGCATTTGATAACCAAAACGCCCCAGAAATGGAAGGTTATGGGGTTGACCATGTCGCGGTAGTTGAAGGCTTAGGGTGTAAGGCGATTCGTGTTCGTAAACCAGAAGATGCGGCTGCTGCGTTTGAACAAGCGAAGAAATTGATGGCCAAGCATCGCGTCCCTGTTGTGGTTGAGTTCATTTTAGAGCGCGTGACTAACGTTGCAATGGGCGTTGAAATCACAGGCGTTAATGAGTTTGAAAGCCTAGCCGAAGGTAGCGATGACGCGCCAACCGCCATCACATTTAATCAATAATTATAAGGGATAACAGTATGCCTAAATTTGCCGCCAATCTATCGATGTTATTTACTGAAGTCGATTTTCTGCAACGCTTTGGACAAGCAGCGGATGCCGGTTTTCAAGGGGTGGAATATTTATTTCCATACGACTTTGAAGCCACCACGATTAAAGAAGTGCTCGACGCTAATAAACTGACCCAAGTGCTATTTAACTTACCCGCAGGGGATTGGTTAGGCGGCGATCGTGGTATTGCGGTGGATCCTGCGCGTGTTGAAGAGTTTCAGCGTGGCGTAACCAAAGCCATTCAATACGCCAAAGTATTGCAGTGTGATCAAGTGAACTGCCTAGCGGGGATCGTGCCCGATGGTGTTAGCGCAGAGCAAGCCGAGCACACTTTTGTGTCGAACTTGCAATTTGCGGCCGGAGCGCTTGAAGAGAATGGCATTAGCTTGATCATTGAAGCGATCAATACGCGTGACATTCCGGGCTTCTTCCTCACCAACACTAAGCAAGCGTTAGATATTATTGCCAAAGTGGGCAGTGATAACCTCAACTTCCAATACGATATTTATCACATGCAAATTATGGAAGGGGATCTGGCGCCAACCTTGAGTGAGCATATTGGCCAAATTCAGCATGTGCAATTAGCCGATAACCCGGGCCGAAATGAACCTGGAACCGGTGAAATTAACTATCCATTCTTGTTTAAACACTTAGATAGCATCGGTTATCAAGGTTGGGTTGGCTGTGAATATAAGCCCAAGACCACTACACATGAAGGTTTAACTTGGCTGAATATTCTTCGTAATTAAAGCCGTAGCGGCTTTTTATGAACAAGAGGGACTACGTTTGCTCACCCCAGTTACTTAGGCGAGCTTTCTTTTATAAAAGAGAATGACTCATGGGGCTTTGCTCACTTGTCGCCTAGCTACAACATTAATTACTTTGAATATTGTGGGAAAGAGAAAAAATATTTTAAAATTAAGGGAAATGAAATTATGACTACTCCAACTATTGCATTTATCGGCACTGGCATCATGGGCAAACCAATGGCCGTGAATTTACAAAAAGCAGGTTACTCGATTGTGGTTTCTGATCACTTTGTTGCGCCGCCACAAGAACTTATCGATGGCGGGGCCGCGGTGGTTCATAGCGGTAAAGAAGCGGCACAAAAAGCCGATGTTATTATTACGATGGTGCCAAATACGCCCGACGTTTCAGATGCACTTTTTGGTGATAATGGTATCGCACAAGGACTATCGGCAGGGAAGCTTGTGATCGACATGAGCTCGATTGCACCGATTGAAACACAACAATTCGCCAAACAAATTAAAGAGTGTGGCGCTCAATACCTAGACGCTCCGGTATCAGGTGGTGAAGTGGGGGCGATTAATGCCACGCTAACCATTATGGTGGGGGGCGATGAGTCTGCCTTTGAGCAAGCTAAGCCATTGTTTGATGTCATGGGTAAAAACATTACGCTGGTGGGTGAAAATGGTGCCGGTCAAATCTGTAAAGTGGCCAACCAAATCATCGTCGCATTAAACATCGAAGCGGTATCGGAAGCGTTGGTCTTTGCCTCAAAAGCAGGCGCAGATCCGGCGCGTGTGCGTGATGCGTTAATGGGCGGCTTTGCTAACTCTAAAGTGCTTGAAGTGCATGGTGAGCGCATGGTGAAAGGCACGTTTGATCCCGGCTTTAGAATTTCATTGCATCAAAAAGATTTAAACTTGGCACTGACTGGCGCTGAGCAATTAGGCCTACAACTGCCAAACACAGCTAAGACCCAAGAGCTGTTCGGCAATTGCGCTGAAATGGACGGTTCCAACTGGGATCACTCTGCGTTGATCAAAGCGATTGAGCAGCTAGGCAATCATAATATCCGTGGTGAATAAGTTAAGGTTCTATGGGTGAACATTGATCGTATATCGGTGTACAAAATCATAGTTATCAAAGTAACAGCTATCAAGGTAACAGTTTAGAAATAACAGGTTATTTGGTCTGGAGTATGATTTGGCTGTGTGTGGGAGCATAGTCATATCATCACATATCATCACAAATCATCACAAATAATTCTGTTTTAACGCACGGTTTCGTCTCCTTTGAGTGCGCCCGAGTGGCTAGGTTTATGATGAAGTTTGAGTTGAATGAGCGAGGTTGCTTTTTCATCTCTCACCACACATCTACTTAGTTATCTCGGGATTTTTTTTGTCAGATATGTTAAAACAAGCTAAGGAATTAACATTGTTTGAGACTCAACATGCTCACTTATAAGGAAGACCGTAATGGCAACAGTTCGAGAGCGCAATCAACACGCGATTATTGAAGCGGCCAGTCAGCATTTTGCCAAATACGGTTATGCCGCAACCAAGGTGGCGGATATTGCCAAAGAAGCCAATATTCCCAAACCGAATATTTATTATTATTACACCTCAAAAGATAACTTGTACCGCGCGGTATTAGAAAGTGTCACCGCGCCGTTACTTAAATCCTCCCTGCCGATCCAAGTACTTGATGATCCAAAAGAAGCACTGACCGAATACATTAAAACCAAGTTGATGATCTCACGCGATCACGCCCATGCCTCAAAAGTGTTTGCCAACGAGGTGATGTCGGGAGGCACGTCGCTACCAAAAGATATTGAAGCGGAACTGCAACAACAGTCACAAATGATCCTCGCCAAATTTAACTCGTGGATAGCACAAGGCTTGATGGATAGCGTTTCGGCCCATCATCTTATGTTTACCATTTGGGCAGCGACACAAACGTACGCCGATTTTGGCTGGCAGATCTGCCGAGTGTTAGATAAAAAAGAACTTTCACATCAAGATTACGACCAAGCGGCTGAATTTCTCACGACTATGATTTTAAAAGGTTGTGGGGTGAAGTCATGATCCCGGCTAACGGCTAACGGCTAACGGCTAACGGCTAACGGCTAACTGGAGAGGTTGTCGTGAATCTTTGCAGTCATATTCCTAAACCGCATATTTAATACCCACCAATGTCATTTCAATTATACTACTTATGCAGGTAGTATCTCTCCATCGTTTTACTTCAAACAAGGTCAGTCTCAATGTCTGCATTATTTAACTCACTCGCATTAAAAGATGTGGTATTAAAAAACCGTATCGCAGTACCACCAATGTGCCAATACAGCGCCGAAGATGGCTTGGCAAATCAATGGCATGATATTCACTACGCGGGCTTGGCTCGTGGTGGTGCGGGTCTTGTGATTTTAGAAGCGACAGCCGTTTCGCCAGAAGGTCGTATTAGCCCAAATTGTTTAGGTATTTGGAATGATGAGCAAGCCGAGGCACTAGCAAAAATCGCTAAAAACATTAAAGACAACGGCAGTGTGGCGGGCATTCAAATTGCGCATGCTGGTCGTAAAGCCAGCGCCAATCGTCCTTGGGATGGCGATGATCATATTGCTAATGATGACCCAAAAGGCTGGCAAACTATTGCTCCTTCAGCGCTTGCGTTTGGCGGAAATTTAGATAAACAACCGCTTGAAATGAGCATTGCCGATATCGAGCGAGTAAAACAAGATTTTGTTGATGGCGCTAAACGGGCTCTTGATGCGGGTTTTGAATGGTTAGAGCTGCACTTTGCTCATGGTTACTTAGCGCAAAGCTTTTTCTCGGCACACTCAAACCAACGCACAGACCAATATGGTGGTAGCGCCGAAAATCGTGGTCGTTTCTTGCTCGAAACGTTTGCTGCTGTACGCGCAGTTTGGCCTGAGAATTTACCATTAACCATTCGTTTTGGGGTGTTGGAATTTGATGGTCGCGATGAAGAAACCCTGCAAGAATCGATTGCGCTATTAAACCAAATGAAAGAGCAAGGTT
This sequence comes from Vibrio sp. S11_S32, assembly GCF_014694465.1. Taxonomy (NCBI): domain Bacteria; kingdom Pseudomonadati; phylum Pseudomonadota; class Gammaproteobacteria; order Vibrionales; family Vibrionaceae; genus Vibrio; species Vibrio sp. S11_S32. The sequence continues at coordinate 9,613 of NZ_JAAUWS010000062.1, forward strand.
TGGATATGGTCAGTGTCAGCGTGGGTTTCTCGACTCCAACGGCACAGATCCCCTGGGGACCTGCGTTTTTAGCACCAATCTCAGAGCGTGTTCGTAAAGAAACCGGTCTGCCTGTTGCTTCGGCTTGGGGCATTGATAAACCTGAAGATGCCAACCGCGTGGTCGAAGAAGATCAAATGGACGTCGTCATGATAGGTAAAGCGTACTTAGCTGATCCACATTACACTTACCGTGTGGCCAAGGCATTGAATGTTGAAAAGCCATCATGGATCTTGCCAGCGCCTTATGCCCATTGGTTAGAGCGTTACTAATATTTAAAGCGTTTAATAATAGACTCAAAGTGTTAAGCATATACTAAAAGCAGCCGCTGCTATACCCAAAGTAATTGAAGTTGCAGTGAGGCGGCAAGTAAACGAAGCCCCATGAGCTTAGCTTGCCTAAGTGATTGGGGTGAGTTAGCGCAGCCAACAAAGCTGCAGCTTCAAGTAAGACGGGTATATTATTTAGTGTGTGCCGCTTTTTAGATGCAATAAAATCCAGTCCTTGAGTGAGGGCTGGATTTTTTACATCTGCTGACAAATACTTGAGAGAGGTTATCGTTTGCGTTTTGATGGCCCACTAATTTCGCTGTGTCGGCACTTGTTTAGCCTTCATTTATTGGTATGGTGCTTTTTATCGATATGAGGCTGGGTAAACTTACCGTCTCACTGTAACATCAATGACTTTGTGTCAATAAATAGAATAACGAAAGGAAGTACATTATGATTTCAACCCTGCCTAAAGTCATACTGCATGAACATATTGAAGGTTCAGTTACCCCTGAACTCGCGGCGATTTTAGCCCAAAAACATGGTGTGACATTACCGAGCGATTTCTTGTATCCAGAAGGTCAATACGATAAAAGCGATTTCCCCAATGGACGCTATCAATATGATGAGTCGGACTTTGGCGCATTTGTCACCGCTTACGATGTGGTGGCCGATTTAGTCCGTGATGCCGATGATTACTACCTAGTGATGAAAGACTATTTAACCCGCAATGCCGAGCAAGGCTTAGTGTATTGTGAGATGATCACCTCCGCCTTTCATATGTGTCACGATCCTAAAACCAACAGCTTAAACGCGAAGCAATATCATGCGTTTATGGATGGCATATTACGAGCGATGGATGAAGTAAAAGCAAAATATGGCACCGAAACTCGTTTACATGCTTGTAGTGTACGTCATCTGAGTTTAGAAGAATTTACTATCAGCGCCGATTTTGTGGCGGCAGAGCCTCGCCCAGAAGTCACCGGTTTTAATATTGCTGGCAATGAAATGGCGGGTGAGTTCGCCGATTTTGAGTATGCACATAAGTTAGTGGCGCAAATACCATTGCAAAAATCGTATCACGCCGGAGAGATCCGAGGCCCTGAAAGTATTCGTGATGCACTGGCATGTGGCGCGAAACGTATCGGGCATGGCATTGCCGCAATCAAAGATCCTGCTTTGATCCAAACCTTGATTGATGAACAAATTACCCTTGAAGTCGCCCCAAGCAGTAACCGTATTTTAGTGACAGAGTTTGAACAATCACTCGAAAAACACCCTCTACGCCGTTTATATGACGCTGGCGTTCGTTTGTCGATCAATACCGATGATGCCGGATTATTTGGTACTGATGTGGCGAAGGAATATCGCTTAGCGCAACAGGTATTTGGTTTTAATCGAGTTGAACTATTGGATGTCACCTTATGCGCGTTAGAAGCGGCATTTGTCGAAGATGAGATCAAGCAAAGTTTGATCGCCAATGTTTACACTCAGTTCAACCAACAAGACTGGCAAGATTTAGAGCTACATTGCCAACAATTGCCAGACGGCGCGTTAAAACAGCGTTTGCAGTCTCGCTTAAAAGAGAAAAAATAAAAACCAAAGGGCAGAACATTGTTTTGCCCTTTGTTGTTTCTGTCTTTAGGTTGAGACAGAAGGGAAGTATTCTGGTCTAATCGATCTGGACACCTTGATTGTGGATAATACGATAATCAATCGAGGTGAATATGAATACAAAACGTCAATATCGAACTTATACGAAAGAATTTAAAGAAGAGGCAATCGGCC
>NZ_JAAUWS010000063.1:0-11413 GCF_014694465.1 Vibrio sp. S11_S32
GGCCTCTCAGCATGGTCAGTTGTGTCCGAAATCGTCACAGCCGTGACGAATCGACAGCCCTACCCAAACGTATTCGGTTTTTAACGTTCACCAGCCCTGTCAATAGGGTGCTGGTGAACGCTTACAATATTTTCACCTGTTCTTGATGTCGATTTTAACTGTTAAGCTTTTATACCCGTCTTACTTGAAGCTGCAGCTTTGTTGGCTGCGCTAACTCACCCATATCACTTAGGCAAGCTAAGCTCATGGGGCTTCGTTTATTTGCCGCCTCACTGCAACTTCAATTACTTTGGGTATACATCTTCAATCATGACTCTTTGCTTCCAAACCAAATCACTAATGCCATCGCTCGGGGTAAATCCTGCCGGGGTATTGATCAATATCTCACGAATAAGGTCATGGTCAAAGTCGTGACAAGCTTTATCGAGCTGTTCGAGCAATCGCTGGTATTCTTCACTGCTAATGCACACTTCTGATGCGGTCATAATTCGCTCGTGCGAGGTTTCACTCACATCATTACCAATCAATAACTCTTCATATAATTTCTCACCAGGGCGTAAACCGGTGAATTGAATTTCGATATCACCATGCGGGTTACTCTCGGATTTCACTTCTAAACCAGACAGGTGAATTAAGTTTTCAGCTAAATCTGTGATGCGTACGGGTTCGCCCATATCAAGAACAAACACATCTCCGCCTCTTGCCATCGCGCCGGCTTGGATAACCAATTGCGCGGCTTCAGGAATGGTCATAAAGTAACGAATAATATCAGGATGGGTGACTGTTAATGGTCCACCTTGTTCAATTTGTCGCTTAAACAATGGGATCACCGAGCCTGACGATCCTAAAACATTACCAAAACGAACCATACAAAAATCGGTTCCATGTTCTTTTTTTGCTTCTTCTTGTGCTAAAGCCTGTAACCCCAATTCGGCAATACGTTTAGTCGTGCCCATCACATTGGTTGGGCGCACGGCTTTGTCGGTAGAAATAAGAACAAAGGATTTTACCCCTGCCTCAATGGCCGCTTTAGCGCTGTAATAGGTACCGAAGATGTTATTTCGAATACCTTCAACCACGTTGTACTCTACCATCGGGACATGTTTGTAAGCGGCGGCATGATAAACCGTCTCGACCGAAAAGTGTTTCATGGCTGTCGCAAGGCGATTAATACGCTGCACTGAGCCTAGTAACGGGTAGATAGGAATAGATAAGCCGTTTTCAGCTATGTAAGTACTCAGCTCTTTATCGATTTTATACAGCGCAAACTCAGATAACTCGAATAACACTAATGCTTTGGGTTTTTGTTGGATAATCTGACGACAAAGCTCGGAACCAATCGAACCACCGGCGCCCGTTACCATCACCACTTTATTTTTTATATTTAATTCTAATAGTACTTTTTGCGGCATGACAGCTTCACGCCCCAATAAATCTTCAATCGGCACATCACTTAATTGATCAATGGTTGCCTTGCCCGACACAATATCGCTCATTGCAGGAACGGTTAACACTTCGACCGGATAAGGCACTAAGGTATCGATAATTTCTTTTCGTTGTGATCGAGTTGCACTAGGCAGCGCCAGCAGGATTTTTTTAATATTGTAGCGTTTAATCAGATATTGGATGTTTTTCGGTTTATTCACCGTCAATCCTTGGATCACTGTGTTTTGCAATGTTTTATCGTTGTCGACGAAAGCACGTACTCGATAATCTGAAGAAGAACGCAATGCAATCGCTAACTGACGACCAGAGCTGCCAGCGCCATAAATTAATACTGGCTCCAGCCCTTTGGTATATTGCTGCGAAACCAACACGCGAACGATTAAGCGAGAGCCACCACACATCAAGCAAAGAAATGCAGTATAGATGATGGGAATAGAACGCGGCACATAGGCATCAAGATAAAACGCACATATTGCAACCGTAGTACCGGAAATAATGGTACCAACACTAACAACAAATAATGCATGAAAGGTTAAGTAACGCAGAATAGCTCGATATAAACCCAGCTTGGTAAAACAGAGTAACGTAACCGCTAATGTCGCCAAGAGCACATATAAATTATCATTTTGGAACACCGCGTGGGTATGCCCCAACCGAGCCCAATAAGCCGCGACAAATGCGAGAGTGACAAAGAATGCATCGATAATGAGACTAATGATTCGTTTGTTGAATCGAGATAACGACCAAATGTAGTTAAGTTTTATCATAGACCTAGCGGATCTCTTCTATTCTTGTTGCTAAAAAACCAAAAACGCCAGCGATAAACTGGCGTTGTTAGAAAAGTCTTCATTGTGAATAACTATTATTTCGAAGGCTTAACCGCATCACCACTACCACTACCTGTAGCAGTCATGATTATATACTTAAAATATAAGGATAAGGTTAAAGTATCGATCATTTTTTTATCTGTTTTGGCTAGCAGTTCAGGTGTAGACATATCAATGTTCTGAACCTGGGCTAAACCGGTGATCCCTGGTAGTACATCGTACACTTTCAGTGCATCGCGCTTTTCAATCAACTCTTCTTGATTAAATAGATTAGGACGCGGCCCTACTAAGCTCATCTCGCCTTTCACCACATTAATCAATTGAGGAAGCTCATCAATCTTTGTCTTGCGTAAAAAAGCACCTAACTTAGTAATAGAGGCATTATTGGCTAAGTGGCTTGCCACCGATTTGGTTTCAACTGACATGGTGCGAAATTTGATCAATTTAAATGGCTTTTTATTTTTACCAACTCGAGTCTGCACAAACACAGGCGAGCCCGTATCAAATAGCCCAATGATCACAACAATCAAAAGAATGGGCCATAAGAAAAGTAAGCCGAAGAAGGCCGCGAAAAAGTCGATAAGTCGGATCATTTATTTTTACTCTGATTTGGTGTTGAAGCTTGGTCTGAAAGTAAAGACATAGCCTGCTTCATGGTATAGGGTGCTTTCCAACCAAGAATATCGTAAGCATTTGATGTGTCAACTTGTAAGTCATCCAATAATTGCCCAGCCATTGCCGACTTACCCAGTAATTTAGCGGCAAATTTCATTATGACGCTTGGTACTGGCAGCTGAATTAATTTTTTACCTTGTCCTTCGGCTATAGCATTAGTAAATTCTTTTATGGATACCGTTTCACCATCAGATGCTAAAAAAATATGCCCTGATGCATTTGGATGCTCGGCACAAGCAACCAATAAATCAACAAGGTTTTGTACCGCGATAAAATCACGCTTATTATTCAGCAAACCGAAAGGTAAAAAGGGTACTTTTTTAACTAATGCTGTCAAAGCCCCAAAATTACCAGGAGCGTTCACACCATAAACTAAAGTCGGACGTACAATCACCACCTCTAGGCCCGTTTCATCTGCAATTTTTTTTAAGCCAACTTCTGCATCATACTTTGATTGAGCATAAGCATTATGTGGGCATGCCACTTGCTCTGGTTTGAATACACTATTATGCGTCACGGTACCATTAACACCGATTGAACTGACAAAAACAAAACGCTTGACACCAGCTGCCGCCGCTTCAGCTGCTAAATGTAAAGTACCATGAACGTTAACTGATTCATAATCTTCAGCGGTGTAATCATGGTTATGAGCCAAGCCTGCAAGGTGGATGATTGAGGTAATGTTTTTGAAAACTCCGTCCCAACATGTAGATGCACTAATTCTATCAACGACAAAATAATCTTGATACTCATGATGTTCTAACGACCTAATAACCGCCCTAAAATCAAGGGTAGTTGCTTTAAAGTTAAGTCCAACAAAGCCAGTGCAGCCAGTAATCAACACTTTCCCCATAACTAAAATAACCTTTTAAATGAAAATAATATCACTGCGAAGAAAAACATGATTTTCTCCAAAGATTTCCTTCTACATTTACCCCCTAAGAATGCCAACTTAAGCAGACTTAAAGAATCATTTGCTCGAAGAAGTTTTAAAGGTTTATTATTTTGATCTAAATAATTAGCTTGATTTATTACCTTTATAAAAGCGTCTTCACTTAATACTGATGTCACTCTTGTTAAGATAGATTTCAAACCGCTATTAGCACCGACAACATTATCAGAGTGTTGCCGATAGCGCATTCGAGATACAGGATCTATTACCCATTTAAAACCATTGGTTCGACAAAAACTATAACAAAACCAATCATGCAACCATAGGTTATCTTGTTCTTCAATATTGGACTTTAATTTACCTCTTATTGATTTTATAGCTTCTTGAGAAAATACAAAGGTGCATCCAGGACCTGCTGATTCAAAAATATAATCGAATTCAACCTGTGGTGCACTCTTAACTATAACTTTCTCTCTACCATCGGACCAAAATGCAGTAACGTTACTTGAGTATGCATGTGCTTGATGCTTACTCATAAAATTAACAGATTCAATCAATTTGTCATCTAACCAAATATCATCTTGATCTGAAAAACTCACATAATCATAATCATCAAAAGGGACATTCTGAATCAAATGGAAAAAATTTTTACCAGCACTACCAAATTTTTCACCGTAAGGTAATAACTTTATATTTTCATATTTACCCATGTAATCGTTAATTATTTCTAAAGTATCATCTTTAGACACGTCTAAACTAATGTAAATATCAACGCTTACACCTACCTGAGCTAGAATTGAATCCAACTGCGTTGAAATATATTTCCCACCATTATAAGTGGCTAATAATATGCACACTTTATCCATTATTAATAATCTAAACCTTAAAATGTAGAAACAAAAAAAACTTTGTAATCAAATTCTTAGAAAATGACGACTTTATTTTTTTTGATTTTAATAGGAAATAAAACCTATCTTTTAATCCTTTGTTCTTGTAATCAGAATAAAAGCTTAACAGATATAGCTGATATTCACTCAACAATAACCTTTCTTTATCAGTAAGAGACATATTAAATGCTTTAGTTTGATTTATTACAGATAACAAATTACTGCGACTTTGTTTAAATTTAGAGAAGAAATTGGAGACAGATAGCGGCTTACTAATACCAATTGTATTCGAATCATGCTGCCTATATAATAATGTGCTTTTATCTAAAAAAATTATATTATCATGTAAAGAAGCATACAATAATATCCACCAGTCATGCATTACACTATCATTAGAAAAAGTTTTCACTAACCTATCCACCGCTGGCTTATTTATAAGCATCACACAACCTGGAGAGCAATTTTGAAGAAATAAATTCTCAATATTAAGTGACCAATTTTTAGGAATGTGTTCAAAATCATAAAATGAGTCAGCTAATACATTTAAATTTTGTTCAACAACTGTCAAATCTGAACAAACTATACCTGGTTCATTTTTATCTAACTTACCAGCCACTTCAAAGAAGTTTTTTATTCTATCCTTAGGCCATACATCATCTTGATCACATAGAAATACAAAATCAGCATCACTTTTAGTTAGCCCATTAACAAAATTAAAGCCAGGACCATTTCTTAACTTATTTTCAAATATATGGATTCTAGAGTCATTTATACTTTTAATAATATCTATAGTGTTATCTGAAGAACCATCGTCTGAAATTAAAATCTCATTAATTAAACTTGAACCTTCAGATTCTAATATTGATGTGATTTGTTCATATATATATTTACCGCCATTATATGATGCGATAACAACACCTAGCTTCATTTTTCCACCTTCTTTTTAAATAAAGACAAAAATACATATAACGGAAAATAAATTATTATGACTGCATAAATTGTAGAAAGTAATAATGATATGTCTGCATATATATTTGTTAGTAAAAAAAACGACGAAGAGAATAATAACATTCCAAAGATCCCAAATTTAGAAACAATACGATGTAAGTTACTTCTCAACCAAAACAAACAACATCCAAATAAGAAAATAATAAAATATTTAGCATATCCAATGGAAAGAGCAAGAACTATTGGAAGCTGTCCATTCGGTCCAAAAGAAACCAGATCATCTCCAGTTGCAACTGAAACAAGTTCAGCTCCTAGTGGAAAGGGGTGCTGTACTAATTTCAACATTGAAAGTAAAGGTTCAAATAAATAATAGATTAAATTTATTTGAACCATTTTGCTTTCTAAATGAAAATGATACCAAAAATAAAAAGCATCACCAAAAGCAATCATACGAATCAAAAACAATTCAAATATTACATTAAAACTTGTCGACTTGCTAATTAAAGAAAAAACAATAAACACAACAATAATTGTAAATAATAACAACCAATATGTTGCAGTTTTCATTCTCTTAGCTTTCTTATTGTATGGAGCAAGACATGATACGAAGCCAAATATAAAAACCAATGGTAAAATTGATGACTTTGAACCTGTAGAAACCAGAATGAAAGAAGATATAATTATTATAAACCATAAAAACATTTTCTTGACAGTTGAATTATCATTTAAAATAAGAGATAACAACGAAAATAGACAACAAAATACAGGTGTTGTCATATGTATAAATCGAACAATGCCGAAACCCCCAGAATAAAGCATGATCTTACTTTGATCAGGATTATCTGAAAGAACTGGAATACCTCTAAATAGCCATAGTATTAATGTAGCCAAAACCATAATAATTGTTATCGTATAGAAAATTTGAAAATCTATAGCTCTAAGCCTAAGTAACAGAGCTTGATGATAACTATTCATTGAGATTGGCTTAATAAAAAGAGCTGGAAGCAAGAAAGCCAAGTTCATCACAGATATATCCAATATTGGGAAAACATTCCATTCACTAGAAAAAAAAGCTGTAGACCAGGCAAATGAATTAAATCCAATAAAGAAAAACAATGGATCAAAAATACTATAAATATGTTTTTTTACTAAAAAAAATTGAATCAAAAAAAGAATAAAGCAAAGTAATGAGTAATACAGAAAATTATGCTCTACTATTCCTATAGCAAACTTGACTAGATAACTCATATTTAGTAACTTTTTTTTAAAAGATAAAGAATATATTGATCAATATATAACACAAAGTTAATTACACGTCTGCGGTCACTAGCAGTTAAAACCTTATTAAACTGAATCTTTCTTTTATCAAAAAAACTCAAATCAGTTCTGGTTAATATTTCTTGATTAAGCTTATTGTAATCATTTAATAATCGAGGGTTAATTTCCCCATTAGAGACGCCATTTAGAGAGTAATCAATAGTTTCCTCTTTTAATCTTCCAATTTTCATCCCTAATGTAAGTATTTTAATAAAAAATGGATAGTCCTCTAATAAATCATATTTCTCATCGAATACTCCTACTTTTTTAAAAATTGAGCGTGCATAATAAGTAGAAGCTCCCGAAATAATATTACCTCGAATTAATAAAAACTTTAATACATCCTGTTCTTCCATGAAAAAGAAGGTATTAAGCTTTGTTTTTTCTTTTTTGTCTTGAGTGTGCCTCATTGCTGAAATCACTTCATAATCAGTGTTATTAAACATATCTACAATAGTTTGAATTGATGTTTTTTTGTAAAAATAGTCATCTGCTGATAAGGGGATTATTATTTCCCCACAGGAATTATTTATTGCAAGATTAAATGCCTTTACAGTCCCAAGATTCACTTCATTAATTATTATTTTATAGTTAATTTTCGTTTCTACTAACACACTTTCAATATATTCATAATCAAATAAGGTACTACAGTCATCAACAACAACAATCTCCATATATAAGTCATCATTCACTTTCTGAGTGCCCACAGACTTAATCGCCTTAGCTAATAAACTGTAGTTATTATACGTCAGACAAATAATAGATATTTTCTTTATCATAATTTAAATTAAACTCACATAAAACACATTAATATGACCAACTCAGACTATACGTCGAATAAAGCAACGAATGAATAACAAATAGCAACTATAATTAATCAAATACGCCATATTAGCACCTTGTACACCATATGAATTTATTAAAAAATATGAAATAACAACAAATAATAACGAAAATATTATTTCCGTACTAACAAACCACTTAAATCGCCCATTTGATAACATAGGATAAGCGTATAACCAACTAGCAATTTTTATCACATCACCACAAAGCTGTATTGCAAACAGGTTACGTGCGGATTTGAATTCATCTGTAAATAAAATCCAAATTGCTACATCTCGCAATAAATAAATGATTAATGCCATAATGGAAATAATAGGGATAATAATTTTCACCGTATTATTGATTTCTTTTATAATAGCATCAGCACCAGTCAAGGATGATAACCTAGGTAGATAATATGTACCTAAAGCCATGGTTATCACACTAAGGTAAACCTCTGAGATCTTCCATACTGCTTGCCAATGTCCTGCTTCTTGCCACCCGACTTGTGATACTAAAATATTTCGAATTAAGATTAAAGATATTGGGACTGTTAAAGCAGAAGTTATTGCCATCAATACATAGCCGCCAATAGCTTTACCTGCAGTCGTGTCCGTTTTCCCCCACCAATAGGATAACTTAAACCAAGGTTGCTTCAAGCACATGACCAACATGATCACACCTATCAATGCTGATTGGACAGCGGCTGCAAATAAAGCCCCCTGAATATTTGAATAGATAATCATACCGATCATAGTGATACTAGAGACTACCGCCGATAACATCCCTAATACAACGTAACGTTTATAGTTTTGTTGGCCATTAATAACAGAGTTACACAATGTGCCAATAGCCGTTATTGGCAAAGCGATTACTGTAACTTGTATAATCCAATTATAAGCAGGATCTTTGAATAGCCAAATTGACAGCTGTTCTGATACTAATAAACCGATAGGGAGTACGACTGCTAATATTAATATAAGCCATTGTAATGATGCTCTCCACCATGGTGCACAAGATTCATATCCTTTATTGTATTTCTCTGCCGTATAACGAACAACCCCAGTTCCAACAGGCGCGCTAACGATACCATTAAGACTTGTAACCATACTCTGAACTTGCCCTAGCATGGCCATTCCACTAGGGCCGGTATATATCGCAACCACTTTCGCAATAACAAAACCCATCACCATTTTAAGCAAGGTCAATAAACCCGTCATTGCTGTTATTTTTAAGAGGCGTTTCATCTTTTAAATTGGTTAACGATAGAAATTACTTGTTCAACGTCTTGTTTTGTCATTATTGGGGAAAGTGGTAATGACAATACTTCCTTATGGATAGATTCGGTTAAGGATAATCTAATATCATTCCAATTTGAATAGGCTTCTTGCTTATGAGGCGGTGTTGGATAATGTATCAATGTTTGAACACCATTCTCCTTCAAATACTTTTCTAGCACTTCACGTTGACTTATTTTAATAACAAATAGATGCCAAACATGCGCATCATGATCATCGACAGTAGGCAATTGAATAGCAGGATTTTTTATACCATCTAAATAGGCTTTGGCTACCAAGCGTCTTGCTTCTATTTCTTTATCTAAATAACGTAATTTTACACGCAACATTGCTGCTTGAATTTCATCAAGACGACTATTAAGCCCCTTATAGAGATTTTTATATTTTTCGTGTGAGCCATAATTGCGTAAAGCAGAAATTGTTTCAGCTAGTTTTGTATCATTGGTTGTTACCGCACCAGCATCACCCAAAGCACCAAGGTTTTTCCCTGGATAGAAACTAAACCCTGCCGCATCACCAAGGCTACCGACTTTTTTAGCATGACCATATTGCCCCTGATATACAGCTCCATGCGCTTGTGCACAATCTTCAATAACTTTGAGATTATGTTTGGTTGCTATTTGATTAATCTCATCCATATTTGTAACTTGACCATATAAATGGACAGTTAAGATAGCTTTAGTTTTAGATGTAATCGAGGCTTCTATTAAGCTAGGATCCAAATTGAAAGTATCGATGCTAGGTTCAACTAAAACAGGGGTTAGCCCATTTTCAGAAATAGCTAATATAGAGGCAATATAAGTGTTTGCAGGCACAATGACCTCATCCCCTTTTTGCATTACCCCCATTTCGATATAAGCTCTGAGTATAAGAATCAAAGCATCTAACCCATTAGCAACCCCTAAACAATGTTCAGTTTCACAATAGCTCGCAAATTCTTTTTCAAATTCAGTCACTTCATACCCAAGAACATACCAACCAGAATCAATCACTCTGGCACAAGCTTGTTTTAATTCATCTTCATATTGTTGGTTTATTGCTTTTAAATCTAAAAACGGGATCATTATTTTATCTCTTTAGCTGGATTTCCAACCACTGTGGCATTATCTGGAACATCTTTAGTAACAACTGAGCCAGCCCCTACCATTGCCTTTTGACCAATAGTAATACCAGGTAATATAGTAGCATTAGCTCCAATAGATGCCCCCATTTTTACTATTGTTTTTAAAAAATTTTGAGGATACATTTTTGAGCGAGGATGCAAGTCATTCGTAAAAGTAACGTTAGGACCAACAAATACATTATCTTGTATTTCTATTCCATCCCACACATGAACACCACTTTTTATAGTCACGTTATTACCAATCACAACATCATTTTCAATTAAACAATGAGAACAAATATTACAGTTACTACCAATTACCGCACTTGGCAAAACAACACAAAATTGCCAAATACTTGTATTTAAGCCAACGTTATCTGATTGAACATCGCTCATTTTATGAATCATAACTTCACCAACGTCAAAAACTCACTATAATCACGCACATAATCATCTTCCTCATAATGTTCACTGGCTAATACTAATAAAACACAGTCATGGCTAAAATCGTGCATTTCACGCCAAATCAAATTTTCGAAATATAAGCCTTTTGTTGATGAATCCAACCAAACATCTTCTCGCTTAGTGCCATCATCCAAAAGCATTCGGCATTTTCCTGTGACGCAAACCGCTACTTGCTTAAGGTTTTTATGAGCATGGAAACCTCGTGAAACCCCTTTTTGAGTGCCAAAAATGTAATACACGCGCTTGATATCAAAAGGAATGCTTTTATTGGCTTCTAATGCAACTAACGAGCCTCTGTCATCCCCTAGTGCTGGGAAATCAATTAGTTGAATTAAACTACTCACATTTACCTCGTGTAATATCTAGCTTAACTAGGATTATCGCATCTTGGTCTTTCGCAGATAACATTGGTACTTCATCAATCGGCCATTGAATAGCTATTTCAGGATCATCCCATCGAATCGATATTTCAGCGTTTGGATTATAATAATCCGTACATTTATATACAAATTCGGCCTCATCAGTTGTCACATAAAAACCATGCGCAAAGCCTTCTGGTACCCAAAGTTGTCGCTTATTTTCAGCAGAAAGATACTCTCCAACCCACTTCCCAAATGTAGGTGAGTCTTTACGAATATCAACCGCCACATCAAACACTTCACCAGAAACAACTCTTACCAACTTTCCTTGAGTATTTTCTGTTTGATAATGAAGTCCTCGTAAAATCCCTTTCT
>NZ_JAAUWS010000064.1:0-11376 GCF_014694465.1 Vibrio sp. S11_S32
GGCCGATTGCCTCTTCTTTAAATTCTTTCGTATAAGTTCGATATTGACGTTTTGTATTCATATTCACCTCGATTGATTATCGTATTATCCACAATCAAGGTGTCCAGATCGATTAGACCAGAATAGTGCTTATGCGTTAACTTTTCAGTTTTTAGTTCAATAATAACAACACATTTAAGCAAGTAATTATAAAATACCAAATCAATATAGAAGTCACTGGTTTCTGTTCGTACTAATTGCTGACGCTCGACAAACGCAAAACCTTTACCTAGCTCTAATAAAAAGTCTTGAATATCATTAATAAGTGCTTTTTCTAAATCTTGTTCGATTAATTGAGTACCTTGCTAAATCGATGGCGTACTCAATAAGCGTTGGTAATATTGCGTTGAGATATGTCTATCTAAGGTTCGAGTTGACCAGTTTTGCTGATAGGCTTCTTTTGCATAATAGGTACGAGCTTGGGGATCTTGAACTCTCAATAATTGCTTGTAGTGACTCCAACTCAATTGGGCAGACACTGTGTGCCCAATTTGTAATTCAGGGAAAGCTAAATAAAACTGCCTGAAATATTTGATATTTCGCTGAGAAAAACCAGAGCCGAAATCACGGGTAAGCTTTTGTGACAACGTTTTAACTAAATAACTACCATACCGAGCTTTTTCATTGCCATTTTGCTCCCCTTCAACAATCGCTGTTCTGTCTGCTTCATAAGTTTTTCTTACTCTGTAATCCATGCGGTTACTGGCCTAAGGCACCATTAAAAATTGCATTTATCATATCACTCATTAGGCATAAATCGTGGAACTATGCCTTAATTATTCAGTATTTGGTGAATGATGAGCTGAGTGATGGATCTTGCGGAAACTAATTCAAATTTATGGCTAGCCGTTGTATGGTTAACCTTCTCGTGGCCGTTAAAACTTTTCAATACATGTCACTACAACGGCCTATCTCATTTTTTTCTCTATGGGTATTCAAATGACATCACACTCTATTAAATTTATTGCTACCGATATGGATGGCACCTTGCTCGATCAGGATGGGCAATTAGATCCCACTTTTTTTGATGTTTTTGCGCAACTCGATGCAAAAGGCATTATGTTTGCAGCGGCTTCTGGTCGCCAATATTACAGCTTGCTCGAAACCTTTTTACCACTGCAAGATAAGATGTTTTTTATTGCCGAAAATGGCACTTTAGTGATGCATCAGGGGCAAGAGCTTTATAGTTGCACCATTGATACGCCATCAATTCATAACATCATTAAACAAGTTCGTCAGATAGAAGGGGCTTTTACTGTTCTATGTGGCAAGCAATCGGCCTATATTGAAACTCAAGATCCCAAAGCGTTACAAGAGATCAAAAAATATTATCATCGTTGTCAATACGTTGAAGATTTACTCAGTGTTGAAGATGATTTTATTAAAGTCGCAATTTGTCATTTCGATGGCACACAAGAGAAGGTATACCCAAGCGTAAATAAGCATTTTGGACACAGTCATAAAGTGGTGGTGAGCGCAAAAATTTGGTTGGATATCATGAATATTAGCGCATCTAAAGGCGATGCGATTAAGCATTTACAAAATACCTTAAATTTTAGTTATGAAGAAACCATGAGTTTTGGCGACTACTTTAACGATATCGAAATGCTGCAAGCCAGTTATCACTCTTATGCGGTCGATAACGCGCACCAAGAGGTAAAACAATTTGCTCGTTTTAGCGCACCAAGTCACCGTGATTCTGGTGTGTTAACGGTAATTGGTGAGCTTTTGGCGCAAGATAATTAATTCGCTTTAACGCTTTAATGGCTTAACCAAGCTGTCTAGCCCTTCAACTTTTAGTGCTAAGCACAATTTCAATAAATCGCCGAGTTCGCCTTTAGGGAATTCGGCTTTATTTTGAAACCACAGTAAATATTCTTCTGGCAAGTCGATCAACATGCGCCCTGCGTATTTCCCAAATGGCATCGGCATGCGAGCCAGTTTGATCAGGTTTTCTTTTTCTAACATCTTATTCTCCCGCCAATAATCCCAACGCCATTTAATACTTGGCCCGTTTTTTTGATGATTCATTACCTGCTGGGAATGGCTATAAAAACTAAAACGCCCATTGGCTTAAGCGATCCAACGGGCGTTTACTTGATTCGGCTAGCAAAGATTATTGCTTTTCACCATTAATGAACCGGTGGACCTTTCTTTTCGGCAAATTGCTCGAAATGTTCAGCCAAGGCTTCTGGGGTTAAATTCCCTTCTGCTTCTAATTGCTTTAACTTTGCCACAATCGCTTTTTGTTCTTCAAGGCTTGGTAATGGCGTTTCTGGCGACTCTTCTAGCTCTGCAGCCATGTCTGCCAATTCTTTTTCTATATCATTGCTCATAATGCACTTCCAAAAATAAACTTAGTTCAATTCTAACCATTTTATGCCAACTTAACCACAATCGAATCAGCATCAATTTTGATATTATCACCCGTCGACTGTCATCTTTGCTTAATGATTAAGCACTTAATCGCATTTTTTCAAGATAAACACATCTAACTCGAACTTTTTCTGCTTTTTATAGTCGGAAAGGTTACGTTACTTTTTGTAAATTTTCTTTCATCGCTCAACCTTATCAATAATGGAGATATTTTGACCATGCATTCAGATACTTTTGCTCAACTCCAGCAATATCTAAACTCTCAAGTGATCGGCCAAAATGAATTAGTCAAACAACTGTTGGTTGCGCTATTAGCCGATGGTCACATTTTGGTTGAAGGTCCTCCGGGGCTGGCCAAAACTCGCGCAGTAAAAGTGCTGGCCGATTGTATTGATGGCGATTTTCATCGGGTCCAATTCACGCCCGATCTTCTGCCATCCGATTTAACCGGTACCGATATTTTCCGCCCTGAAACCGGAGAGTTCACCTTTCAACCAGGGCCGATTTTTAATTCATTGATCTTAGCCGATGAAATCAACCGCGCCCCAGCCAAAGTGCAAGCCGCAATGCTAGAAGCGATGGCGGAAAAGCAAATTACCGTCGGGCGTGAATCCTATAAACTACCGGAATTATTCTTGGTGATGGCGACCCAAAACCCGATTGAACAAGAAGGTACTTACCCGCTACCAGAAGCGCAACTTGACCGTTTCTTATTGCATCTTGAAGTGAACTATCCCGATGCCAGCAGCGAGTTAGACATCTTGCGTTTAAATCGTGGTGAAGCACAAGGTCATATTGCCACTCAACCCGTGACGTTGTCACAACAAACTATTTTCGATGCTCGCCAAGCCGCCATTTCTATCCACATGGCAGACAATGTTGAGCAATATATTATTCGATTAGTGATGGCAACCCGTAAGCCTGAACAATACAACCCCTTATTAAAAGAATGGTTACAAATGGGCGTGAGTCCGCGTGCCACCATTGCTTTAGATCGTTGCGCCCGTGCTCATGCGTGGTTATCGGGTCGTGATTTTGTAAGCCCTGAAGATGTACAAGCCATGGCCTTCCCTGTGCTTCGTCACCGTTTATTATTGAGTTATCAAGCCCAAGCCGAAGGGATAACACCTAATCGTGTGATCGCCGAACTACTAGCACAGGTTGGCAGTGCATGAGTGCGCCAATGTTACCCCCATTTTCGACCGGGGTTCGCTTGTGCTTAAAAGAGCTGCTCAATTATAAAAGTCATACGGTTTATTGGCAGCCTCCAGCAAAAAGCATTTGGTCGCAACTTAACGGTGGACATGCCAGCCAACACAAAGGCCGTGGTATGAACTTTTCAGAAGTTCGTCAGTATCAAGCCGGTGATGATATTCGCTCGATTGATTGGCGGGTGACGGCGCGTACCGGTAAAGCTCATACCAAGCTGTTTACCGAAGAGCGTGAGCAACCGGTGATGCTGTATATCGATTTAAGCCGCACCATGCGTTTTGGCTCTCAGTTACTATTCAAATCGGTACAATGCGCCCATTTAGCCAGTTTATTAAGTTGGCTTACGGTTGAAAACAAAGACCGTATTGGGGCATTAATTGATACCGGCGATCGTTTAATTGAACTTAAACCCACCGCTCGTCAGCAAGGCGCATTGCATATTAGCCATCAATTAGTTGAGCTTACTAATCAATTGATCGAACGCGATACCGCCCGTTTAACCACTAAGTCAATGGATGACATTACTCTGCCTTTTCAACGGGTGCTACAAACCATGCATCGTATGTGCCCTAAAGGCAGTGATATAATCTTTATCAGTGATTTTCAACGCCTCAGTGAGCAAGATAAACCATTATTGAATCAATTAACTCAGCACAATCGTCTGCGGTTTGTGCATATTTTTGATCCTTTAGAAATGGGCGACACTCCGTTTAGAGGCAGCGAATATGTCACCGATGGCCAACAAACACAGTGGTTAAACTTCGGTCTTAAACGCACTCGTCAGCAGCTTGAAAATCGTTATACCGAACACTTCAACCTTATTGAGAACATGTGTAAAAAAATGGCCATACCGATGCAATCATTATCGAGCGCTGACAGCTTGTTGTCTCAACTTGGCGCCACTCGCCTTCAAACTGAATCTTCGCAAGGAAATCACTCGTGAACAACCCTACTCTTCTTGCAGCCTCTGGCGCGCAACCTACCGCTTCTGCACATGCTGCAGCAGCGACCAGCAGTTCACCGCCATTGCCTTTAGCCGGATTACATCTTCCCGAAGCACCCGCAATATGGCCGCTCGCTTGGGGATGGTGGGCACTCTTCGCCATTATTATCTTAGTGATTATTATTGCTTTCTTTACATGGCGTAAATATAAGGAAAATCGACGTGCTAAAAGAGCGGCATTACGATTATTAACCAACATGTGTCAACGTGAGGCCAATCCCAATAAAAAAGTGGCCTTGGCTAACGATCTGTTACGCCAAGCCTGTTTAGCGTATTACCCGCGCGGAATGCTGGCCAGTTTACATGGCAATGCATGGTATAAATTTTTAGACCAACAAGCAGCCGAGACATCAACGTCCTCTTCATTTAGTGCCAATCAAACCGAATGGCAACAAGCGCTGTATCAAAAGCAACCGATCAGTGATGCCTTAGCGACTGGTTTAATTCAACAAGTTGAACAATGGGTTGAAGGCACGCTGCCGCCAAGTAAAAAACAACTTAAAGCGGCGAACTTAGTATTCAAGCCGACCGCAGAAACCGAAACAATGGACTCGATGGTATCAAAAGCACGCGTAGTTAAAACAACAACAGTAGCTAAAACGGAAAAAGCGGCTAAAACAGAAAAATTAAGCGCCAATCAAGATGCCAATGCCGACCAACAAGACGCCGATTTTGAACCGCTAGAATCCGCCACACTAAAACGTAAGGAGCCAAAGGACGATGTTTGAGTTCCATTGGTGGTGGATGGTATTCGCTCTGCCATTGCCTTTAATCATTTATTATTTTGCACCTGCGCATCAACAACGCACCGCCATTACTTTGCCAACGTTACCCGAACAAGGCGCGGTGCCCAAAGCGCAGCATATTAGTCTTAAAATATTGGCGTTATTGATCTGGCTATTATTAGTCACCGCCGCCGCCCGCCCTGTGTGGTATGGCAAGCCAATTGAATTTCAACCTAAACATCGCGATATGATGCTGGTGGTGGATTTATCCGGTTCAATGGCACAAGAAGATATGAATTCCAATAATGGTTATATCGATCGTCTCTCTGCGGTGAAACAAGTCCTTAATCATTTTATTAGTGAACGAAAAGGTGATCGCCTTGGTTTAGTACTGTTTGCCGATCATGCCTATTTACAAACCCCGTTAACACTCGATAGACAAACGGTTCAACAACAATTGAACCGCGCACAGCTCAATATGATTGGTACCCAAACCGCGATTGGCGAAGGCATTGGTATTGCGACTAAAACCTTTATTAAAAGCGAAGCGAAACAACGTGTGATGGTGCTGCTCAGTGATGGCGGCAATACCGCTGGCGTGATTGAGCCTTTAGAAGCGGCAAAAATTGCCAAAGATAATAATGCGATTATTTATACCGTCGGCATTGGCGCAGGTGAAATTCAAACCAATGGTTTCTTTGGTACTCGAACCGTCAATACCTCCCAAGATCTGGATGAAAAGACCTTAACCGAGATCGCTAAAATGACTGGTGGGCAATATTTCCGCGCCAAAGATAAAGATCAACTCGATAAGATCTACCAAACCATTAATCAATTACAACCCGTCACCAATGCCACTCAAACTTGGCGACCACAAAGTGAATGGTTTTCTTATCCATTAGCACTGGCTCTGATTTTGTCTTTTGTTTTGGCTATTTTAAGGAGACGACATGGCTGATTTTCAGTTTCTACATCCCTATTGGTTATTCGCTGCGATCCCTGCTTTGATGTTAAGTGTGTGGTTATTTCGCCACGCCAACACCACCAGCTTAATTGCCAGTCATTTAAGCCAACAACTGGGCTTAGATAAAAAGCAATCGCATCGAACATTGGCAAGCGCGATCCTCAGTGCTTGGCTTATTGCGGTATTAGCGTTAGCAGGCCCCAGCTTTCAAAAGCAAGAAGTGCCTAGCTTTGGTGTCAATAATGCGCGCGTGATCGTCATGGATATGACCTTGTCGATGTACGCCACCGATATAGCGCCAAACCGCTTGACCCAAGCACGTTATAAAATGTTGGATTTATTACCGACCCTAAATGAAGGTACCACGGGGTTAGTCGCCTACTCTGGTGATGGCTATATGATCAGCCCGTTAACCTCCGACAGTAAAACACTGGCCAATTTAATTCCTAATCTATCGCCCGATATTATGCCAACTCAAGGCAGTAACGCCGCGGCAGGTGTAAAAAAAGCCATCGATATGTTGACTCAAGCCGGTCACATGCAAGGTGATATTGTGTTGGTATCGGATGATGTTAGCCGCAATGAAAGCCAAGATATTGCCAAGCTATTAAAAGGCACCGAATGGCGACTCTCGGTCATGTCAGTTGGTACTCAGCAAGGCGCACCAATTAAACTGCCCAATGGCGATATGTTCACCAGTCACGGCACCACTGTGGTAGCGAAAACCAATATCAATGGCCTGCAAAGCTTAGCTAAAGTCGGCAATGGTATTTACACCCCACTTCGCACTGATGATGCCGACGTACAAGCGATCGCCAAAACCTTGCATCATGTGCAATTAAAATCGGCACAAGCGAATAAAGGATCCCCCGAATTGGAAGTGCACACCAATAACGGTTTTTGGTTACTGCCAATTTTATTACTACTGGCATTAGGCGGGTTTCGTCGCGGTGGTATCTTCAGTATCGCGCTCTTAATGACGCTGCCAATGTTGAGCCCTCGCCCTGCTTTTGCCGCAGACTCTTCATTGCCAACATCCAAAGCTCCGGTCACTCAAGCCGCTCAAACTGGCCTAATTGATTCGATATTCAAAACGCCTGATCAACAAGGTTTTGATGCTTACCAACATAAAGCTTATGCCCAAGCGGCCAATCGATTTGAAAATAAAGCATGGCAAAGCGCGGCTCAATATCAAGCCGGTAATTACCAAGCCGCGATTGATAATCTGCAAGGTAGCAGCGATGAAGATTCGCGCTACAACCTCGCCAATGCGCAAGCCCAAGCCGGAAAATTAGCAGACGCGAAAAAAGGTTACGAGGCTATTTTAGCCCAAAACCCGAACAATCATGATGCTAAGACCAATCTCGATATCGTCAATAAAGCGCTCGAACAACAAAAGCAACAGCAAAAAAAACAGCAGAATCAAAAAGATAACAAACAAGATCAAAAATCCAAAGACAACAAAGACCAAAATAAACAGCAAGATAACAAAAAACAAGACCACTCAAAACAGAAGCAATCTAAATCTGAACAAGAGAAGTCTAAATCTGAGCAAGAGAAATCTAAGCAAGATCAAAGTAAATCTGAGCAAAAAAACGCATCGGATCAAAAGCAGTCATCTGAGCAAAAACAACACAAGGATGATCAGCAGAAGCAGTCCGAGCAAAATAAACAACAGCAACAGCAACAGCAACAACAGCAAAATCAAGATAAACAACAAAAGGCTCAGCAGGATAAATCCAAGCAGCAACACGCTAAACAGGAACAGCAAGCTAAGCAGCAAGATTCTAAGCAACAGCAAGGCAAACAAAGTAAGCCACAAGCATTAACTCAAGCCGATCCTAACAACAAGGAAAAGCCGAGTAACACCGTAGCAGTGGATCCGCAACTCAATAAACTGCAACAAATTCCTGATGATGCAAAACGCTTATTGCAAGCGCAAATGGCATTAGAAGCTCAACAAAACCCAGCGCCTCAATCTACTGGTCAACAATGGTAATGCAACAGAAGGTAATGCAAAAAATGAAACGACAAATGAGCCAATCAAACGCCCTGCAATGGTTTTCAGTCTTTATGCTGTTAATCACCTCACTCACCTTTAGCCAAGTGAGTGTGGCAAAAAATATTCCTGCTTTTGCCACCGTCAATCAAACTCACCTCCGCAGCGATGAAGTGTTCAATTTTAAAGTCGCTTACATGGGCACCGCTAGCCGTGATGATTTTGATGCCAGTGTACTTGGTCAAAACTTCACTATGGGAAATGTGCAATATGGCACGTCTCGTTACAGCATTAATGGCGATACCACCATCCGCACCGAATGGAATGTGTCATTAGCGACCAGTAAAGTCGGTGAGGTCGTGATCCCAAGCTTTACCATTAATGGTGCCAAAACCCAACCGATCACCTTACATATCAGCAAAGATCCGACCGCGCCGAAACAAGATGATCTGATTGAATTTCAAGATAGCATTTCAAAACACACGCTTTATCCTAAAGAAATGGCGACATTACGCAGTCGCTTAGTGGTTAAAGCTGATCCGCGTGGATTGCAAAACACCAAACTTATCCCACCATCGGGTGACGGCTTAACCATTACTCCAATTGGCGAACCTAAGCAATATCAAAGTGTTGTCAATGGTAAACAAGCGACGATTGTCGATCAAAACTATCAAGTGACCGCCACTACTTCTGGAAAGCACACATTAAATCCACCACGATTGACGGCCAGTTTAATTGATGTGAGCCGCGCCACTGGTGCACGCCGCATTGTGCCCGTCAATGTTCACTCCGGCCCTATTGCTTTAAATGTATTAGAAAAACCCGCGTCATTCTCAGGGGTGTGGCTACCGACTCAATCACTGGAATTACGACAAGGATGGCAAAACGGCAATGGTGATATGATCGATGTCTCATCAGGCAAAGTTGACGCCAAAGTAGGTCAGCCGATCACTCGTATTTTAGCGCTGGTGGTCAAAGATGTGAGCGCCGAAAGCCTGCCTGATATTAAAATTGATTATCCAAAATCAATCCGAGTTTATGCTGAAAAACCAAAGTTTGGTCTAGATAAACAAGGCAATACCGTAATGACGCTCAAACAAGTGTTGATGCCGAAAAAATCTGGTACCATCACCTTACCAGCGGTTAATGTCCCTTGGTGGAATTCACAAACCAGCCAAGCTGAAACCGCCAAGGCTGAAGGGTTAACCTTAACCAGCACGGTTGATGAAAACGCGCCGGTGCAAACTGCAACGCCAGCAGCAACCCCAGCAACAACTCAGGCCTCAACCACGCCCAGCCCTGCTGCTACCACAGACAACAACACCGCTGCCACTCCAGCGGTGATTAGCGCCGGCTACTGGCCTTATTTAACCGCGTTATTTGCCGCGCTGTGGATCATTACGCTAATATTGCTACTTAAAAAGAATAAGCAAACTCCAATTAGCAGCACTCAAGCCAAACAACCGAGTTTACAAGCCATCGATAACGATTTAGCCCATATTTTACAACACCAAGATGGGGCTAAGATCCACAGTGAGATCTCGCAATGGTTGGCTAAGCACCCAAGCCTTAGTGATGAGTTAACCCAACAAATCAAAGCCGAATTAAGCACATTAATGGCAGCGTTTTATAGCAAAAACCGTCAAGATTATGACAGTAAGGCGTTACTCAACCTGATCAAGCAGGCCGAGAAAGAAGTGAAAAAGAAAGGCCATCAGAATAAAGATGAGATGCCGCCGTTGTAGTGTGCGGATTATCAGTGTAATTTAATGTTCAGATAATGATTACGGTTGGTATAAATAGTGCGTTATTAATAGCGACTAGTTTCTCGTAAATCAGCACACTTATTACTAGTAACAAGCTCATTAACTAAAAGTTCTTCGGTTAATGAGCTTTTTTATGACAGGACACCAAACGGCTGACCTTTAGTGATTAGATTGAGGCCAAGATAACCTTACTATTGATCACAGGCTTATGAGTCTGTAAAGATTCAACCGCTTCGCATTCGGCTTCAAGCATAAAAATAGACTTAACGATTATGAGTAACAAACCTTTTAGCTTGGATAACTCGTTCTTGATATGCTTTGGTTTTAATGTTTTCACCACACGAATCATCAGCACCTCTCCGAAAGCGATTACAGCCGTAAAATGTCTCTCGATTCGGATCATTTTCACATCGAGCTACCATTGTCCCCATACCACAATGCAAACAGCCAATTTCAATTTCACCACAGCCGCGACATGCTCTAAAACCTTTAGAGCTCGTCTCTATAGGTGAATTGCAATGCTTACAACTATTCACAATAGTATCGCAAGCTGGTGACAACGAACATTTATAGAACGTTTTATTATATTTAGTCTTTAAGGGGCGAAGTTCCCCTGTTTTACACTGATTACAATGCCATTTTTTTAATTTTGGTGCTAACTTAACGTCTACATATTTCATTCCATAATTTTCCATTTCAGTTAAAAATGGACTGCGATTTTCACCGTCAAATAGCAGATATATAAAATGCTTTGCTCTCGTTAAGGCCACATAAAATAAGCGGCGTTCTTCACCATGGGTATAACTATCTTTATTCGGTAAAACCAAATCAATCAATTCATCATTTTCTCGTGTAAATGGGAACACTCCTGTATCAACACCAAATAAGATCACAAAATCAGCTTCTAAACCTTTACTTGCATGGGCGGTGACGAAAATCACATTTAAGTATGGATACGAAAGTTGGGATACATCCATTCCTTTTAACTGAGAGATGTTTTCTTTGCGAAACCGACCAATAATCAGTACTGATGCTACTTTTCCTTGTTTGTCTGCCGAACGATTTAAAGTCGCTAATGCTCGATTTAAGGACACAATATAAGCTTGGTCTTTCCTTTCTCGTGCACTTGTCATAGACGCCAACTTCTCTATATTTTGTTTTATATCGGCTTTGTTGCGTAATTCAAATTTAGAGGTGACAACACTAGAATGGTATTATTTCAATCAATTCGGTAAGTTTTAGGCATACCTAGCCCTGTTAGTTTATTTAAAGCTTTGATCATTGCGTAAGCT